>JAFRGH010000146.1 GCA_017433945.1 Mogibacterium sp.
AAATCTTCATAAATATATACCTGCTGTGAATCAATGTAGACTCGTCCCTCACAGACTCACGGCTGATTCAGATCAGCACCTTTTGTGGTATGAGTTCGCCGTTTTCCGTCCTGCCTATACCGAGAAAAGCTCCGCTTATGCGGTCATATACGCGGTAAAGCTCGTCAAATCCCGTTTCACGGGTCACACTCCAGCTCCATGCAGCCGATGGATTGCCGTTTCGAAAAGCGCCGGCCCTGCGGCTGTCCAGTTCAATACAGCCGAGATTAAAAAGGGTAGCATCCATAGGTATCACAAGTGATGCGATCTCCTCGTCCGCCATCTCCACAAGCTTCTCCGGATCTACGGCGTTTTCTATGCAAAAATAACCGCTCCCCGTCCTCACAAGCGAGGTCATAACCGCGCCGCAGCCAAGCATCCTGCCTATATCATCGCATATCGTCCTGATATATGTACCTTTGGAGCAGCTTACGTCAAATTCTATGATCCCGTTCTCAGCATCAATGCTGTATACCTCATTCGACGGGATCAGGACCTCTCTGGCCTTGAGCTCGAAGTCTTTGCCGTCCCTCGCAAGATCATACGCCCTCTTTCCATTGACCTTGAGCGCCGAATACTTCGGAGGTATCTGGGATATCCTGCCGGTATATTCCTTAAAGGCCTTGTTAATATCCTCAGCAGAAACTGTCAGCACATTCTCTGTATCACGGCTCTTCCCGCTGCATTCAGCATGCTCAGCAGTTCCGGCATTACCGGATACTTCAGCCTGTACAGCATATCCGGCTTCAGCTGTGATCCTGACAGCATTCTCCGATATCACTTCTCCCGTTATATCCAGAGTGTCAGTAGTCAGCCCCAGCTTCATCGATGCGTGATATGATTTCATATCCTTATCGTAGTACTCGATTATTCTGGTAGCTTTTCCTATACAGACAGGCAAAACGCCCGTAGCCATTGGGTCGAGCGTTCCTGTGTGTCCTATCTTTTTAATATGCAGCCTGCCCCTCAGCTTTGCGCATACATCCTGTGATGTCCAGCCGGCAGGCTTGTTTATGTTCAGTATTCCGTCAATCTTATTCATTCGATAATATCAGTATCAGCTTCTCTCGACAGCCCTGACCAGCAGAGGCAGTATCATCTGCTCCGCCTCATCCACCGGAACATCAAAGGTGCATCCGGACGCCAGCATGTGACCGCCGCCGCCGAATTCCTTGGCAACGCCCTCCACATTCGCGTATGTCCTGCCTCTGAGACTCGTCCTCACATTGTCTTTGGTCTCCTTGAAGAGGCATCCTGCTTCAACACCCTCTATGCTCATGATTCTCTGAACGATGCCGTCAGCCTCGTCCATAGTGCAGCCGCAGTCGGCCAGCAGCTTTTGAGTGACCTTGCCGACCGCCACCCTGCCGTCAGCGTAAAATGACAGATTCGAAAGCACGTGGCTCTCGAGCTGCATAGCTTCTTTGGATTTTCGGTCATATATGAGCGACGATATAGCCTTGGAATTGAAGCCCTCTACTTTGTACAGATGTCCTACGATCTCGTGTGAACGGCTCGTCGTATTGGTGTGCTGAAAATTGCCCGTATCAGTGGTGATAGCGGCAAAAATAGCATTTGCTATGTCGAGACTTATCTCTGCACCGAGGTCCTTGATCAGTCTGTAGACTATCTCTGCAGTCGCGGCTGATTTGGGCTCTATCCTCGAAAAATCGAAACGTATATCCTTCGATTTGGTCGCGTGGTGATCGATGCACCCCTTGATGCGTCCTCTCTCCCAGGCCTGTTCCCTGCCGGGTATCCTGTTGTACCCACTGCAGTCGAGCATGAGCGAAAGCTGCACGTCTTCCAGCACAGTGTCGTCATCGGTCGTACAGCCGCATTCAAGAAAATCAAGATTCTTCGGCACCGGTTCGCTGATCATGATATAGGCTTTTTTGCCGAGTGATCTGAGAGCAAGGCATAGAGCAGTGGCCGATCCCAGCGCATCGCCGTCCATATTGATATGCGGGAAAAGCAGTATCCCGTCAAGATCGCTCATAATAGTCGCTATGCTTCTAATGGTATCGTTCACTTTACAGTCCCCCGCTTATTCGCCTTCCGGTTCATCATCCATATCCCTGATCTCAAGAGTTTCGAGTATGGAATCTATATGTCTGCCGTAATCCATAGATGAATCCAGCTTAAAGATGAGCTCAGGTGTATATCTGAGCTTTATGTCTCTTGCGACCTTCGATCTCAGAGCGCCCTTAGCCCTCTCGAATCCCTCAAGGACCTCAGCATACACCAGCTGCTTATCCTCATCCGACAGGCAAACAGGCGAAACATACACAGTAGCGTAACTTCCGTCTCTTGTGACATCTACACCCGTTATGCTTATTATTCTTGATGTGAGTCTCGGGTCCTTGGCTCCGTTGATCAGGAACGAGCTGATGCTCTTTTTGATCTCCTCGCTGAGCCTGCCCTGTCTGTGTTTAGCCATAATTACCTCTTGAACTACTTACCTGAATTATCTCCTGATCTCAACCATCTGGAAGCATTCGATAACGTCGTCAGGCTTGATATCGTTGTATTTTTCGATACCGAGACCGCATTCATAACCCTGCGCAACCTCTCTGACATCGTCCTTGAACCTCCTGAGAGATGAGATAACGCCCTCGTGGATGACGATGCCGTCTCTGACCAGCCTGATCTGGGCATTTCTCTTAACGATTCCCTCGTTGACATAGCATCCGCCTATGATGCCGATTCCAGGTACCTTGAAAGTATCCCTGACAACTGCCTTGCCCAGGACTTCCTCTTTGTACTCAGGGTCGAGCATGCCCTTCATGGCTGCTTCCACATCGTCGATGATATCGTAGATGACTCTGTAGAGCCTGATCTCGACGTCGGCGTCATGAGCCTGGTTCGTAACAGCCGTTGTAGGTCTTACGTTGAAGCCGATGATGATCGCGTTGGATGTCTCGGCGAGCGTGACATCGGACTCGTTGATGGTACCTACGCCGCTGTGGATGACGTTGATCTTGACTTCCGGAGTTTCGAGCTTCTCAAGCGATGAGATGATGGCTCCGACGGAACCCTGCACGTCTGCCTTGACAATGAGGTTGAGTTCCTTGGCTTCGCCTTCCTGTATCTGG
>JAFRGH010000147.1 GCA_017433945.1 Mogibacterium sp.
GATAGGTGTGGAATCGAGAAACCATAGAAAAAATCACCTATATCGGATGCTTATAGCAGCGGAATATAGGTGTGGAATCGAAAAAACGTAGAAGAAATCACCTATATCGGATGCTTTAGTAATCAAAAACCGACCACAGCAAACTGCGACGCGCGAAGTGTGGGTAAGGCAGTGTGCAGATTGAGGACAAGTGAGCTTGAAGTATCGTGGAGTCACTTGTCCTCTAATCTGTGCACGAGCTTATCCATCGCGAGGGCGACTGCCAAGAGGGAGCTGAACGCACTCAGGAGGCCGCTCCGCCGCCTGCCGTTCATAGAGGCAGCGCGGCGGAAGACAGGCGAGCCTCCTGAGCTATGCGTTCGTCGCGATGCTCCCGTTAGCCCATTTTCCCCAGCTTCAGCTGGATGGATAAATGGGACAGCGCAGCGAAGCGGAGGAGTGAACGCAGTGAACGTTAGCGCGAGCGATGCTCCCGGAATGAGTATCAGGGGAGCATCAGATAAAAACACGAACGCTGTGTGATGTATTATATTGAGAGAAATTATAGTTGTGTTGTATAATTCAAACTAGGATAATAGTCGAGAAACGATGCTAGCAGGGATATTACTGGAGCGAGATACCGAAGCTGCATATAGATCAGGTTCTGTGGACTTATGATTTCGGGATCCGCGCGGAAGGGCAGCTCTGCCATGATGATCAGTATCTGTATGTTCATATGAGAGCAAAAGAGGCAGATATAAAAGCCGAGTATGAAGAACCGCTGTCGCCGGTCTGCAACGACAGCTGCCTGGAGTTTTTCTTTAAAGCAGACGGCGAAGAGGACTACATTAATTTTGAGATCAATCCAAACGGATGCATGTGTATCCAGTTCGGCGGGAAAGAGCGGTTTGACATCGTAAGAGAAAACGGCAGGGAGTATTTCGGGGTATCGACAGCAAGGACAGAGGACGGATGGGAAGTTTTTTACAGGATCCCGCTTAAGTTCATTCGCATGTTCTACAATGACTTTAATTTTGACAGAGATATCATGGCGAACATGTATAAGTGCGGCAACCATACTGTTCACAAGCATTTTATCGCATGGTCCCGGATCGATACGGAGAAGCCGAATTTCCATCTGCCAGAGTTCTTTAAAAGAATGGCATTCGAGTAAACAAACAGTTAAGAGGAGGCGTGTATTGCCCAGATTATCTGTGATCGTTCCTGCATATAACTGCAGTGAGTATATTGGAGAGTGCATTGAGTCTGTGATGAACCAGGAAGGCGACTTTGAGCTGATCCTGGTCGACGACGGCTCAACGGACGGAACAGCGGACGTCCTGAGATCATATGAGGGGATGAACGACAAGATCCGCATGTTTTACTGTGCCCACGCAGGAGCATCCGGCGCGAGAAACAAAGGCCTCGACGAAGCCCGGGGAGATTTTGTTACATTCATCGACTGCGACGACCTCGTGCGCCGCGGCTTTTTCGCGGACGCGTGGGAAGTCATGCGGAGGGACGCGGACCTTTACATATTCGGCATCGAGCGGTCGTTCCTCACGGGCGAGAAGATATACTGGACCGTGCACAACAAGTACTACGCCGACACAGGAGATTTTGCCGATGACTACATAAGGATCAGGCAGCTGCTCGTCTACTCGAACTGCAACAAATTCTACAGGCGGGCCACTATAGAGCGCCTCGGCCTTAGGTTCACCTGCGGAGAGTCATTCGGCGAGGACCGGCTCTTCAACTATAAATATCTCATGGGCGCGGGGCCTGTCGTGACATCCGAGAAGATCATGCTCTTATACCTGCAGCGGAGCGAGACGTCGATGTCAACAAAACACGTACCGAACTATTTCGACGTGGTGATGAGGCTGCATGAAGCCAAAATGGACTGCATCCTGTCCCTGGCAAAGACTGCGACGAAGGAGGAGAAGCTCGCGTTCGCAGCGTACGACCTGACGCGCGAGATCGAGGGGACGCTGGAGCGGTTCGAGAGGTATCCTGAAGAGGTCGAAGAGAATCTTTCGAAGATAAATGAGATCGCAATGAGGGTGCCTGAAGGCGCGGGCGAGCCGTACGACGTCATCATGGTGCTCGGAAGCGGCAACTGTGGATACAAAGCCGAAAAAGCTTTTGAGATGGGCATGCGGAATCCTGACGCCAGGTATATCGTGAGCGGCGGGAATCTCCACAGGTCAGCGGCTGTCACCGAGGCA
>JAFRGH010000148.1 GCA_017433945.1 Mogibacterium sp.
CTCGGCGATATCTTCCCGCCTGCTGACGAGAGAGAGATAGTCGATTTTACCGATCTCGGCATAGACTGCCAGGTCGGTCTGTGCGTCGCCGAGGTAGCAGGACTCGACGATGTCATACTCGAGGTCGACACCAAATCGCTTTCGAACAGGCCTGACCTCTGGGGACACCTCGGTGTTGCGAGAGAACTCGCTGCTATCTACAAGCTGCCTCTCAAAGACTATCCGACAGAGCTCCCGAAGGGTCTGCCTGAATATCCGGTTGAGATACAGGAGCCTGACAGATGCCCGAGATTCACCGCGACTATCATAGACAATGTCTATGTCAAGGAATCTCCTGCATGGATGAAGACCCTGATCACTAACGGCGGAATGAGGCCGATCAATGCCATAGTAGATATTACGAATTTTGTCCTGATGGCTGTAGGACAGCCTCAGCACGCATATGACAGCACACATGTAGAGGGAGGCAAGGTCGTAGTAAGACTCGCTCGTGAGGGCGAAAAGCTGGTCCTGCTCGATGAAAAGGACCTCGAGCTTAACCCTGATCACCTCGTCATCTGCGATACTGTCGAGCCTATGAACCTGGCCGGCATCAAGGGAGGCAAGAAGGATTCCGTGCTTGATACGACTACATCGATCGTACTCGAGGCGGCCGTATTCACAGCGCCGGGGATCAGACGGACGACAAACTATTTCAATGAAAAGACTGACGCTGCTCTGAGATACGAAAAGGGCATAGACACACAGAGAGCGGATCTGGGCGTAGCTCTTGCGCTCGAGCTTTTCAAGGAAATATATCCTGAGTGCGAGATCAAGGCGTTCACGGACTGTTATCCTGTCAAGACCGAGAATGCTGTTATCGATATCACTCAGCAGTTCCTCGATGAGAGGCTCGGTGAGGTGCTCGAAAGATCCGAGATCGAGGATATACTCACAAGACTCGGATACGAAGTGAATTTTGAAGACGGTACATATCACTGCGTTGCTCCTACATGGAGATCGACCGGAGATGTTTCGATACATGACGACATACTCGGTGATATAGCAAGACTGATCGGCTACGAGTATATCAAGAAGCCGCCTCTTAAGGTCAGCTTCGAGCATTCGGTCAACCAGGTAAGAGCTGATCTTGCAAGAAGACTCAAGGAATATCTGGCATTCAGATGCGGATTCAATGAGATATTCACATATCCGTGGATAGATGAGAAATTCATCAAGGCTGCCGGCATAGATACTGACAAATCGGTAAGACTGGCTACGCCGCCTGCGCCGGAGCTTGGTATTCTCAGATCGTCGCTCGTGCCGGGACTGCTCGAGACTATCGACAAGAACTACAGAAACTACAGCAGCTTCAGCATTTTTGAGGCTGCGCAGGTATTTGAAAAAGGCGAATACAGACCTTCGACCGAAGAGGAAGTGCTGCCTGTTCATAAGAACCTGCTCTCCGGAGCCATAGTCGGCAAGGGAGCAGCTGAGCTCTTCTACAAGGTCAAAGGCGTTATCGAAAGCCTTTCGGGATACTGCCATGTTGAGCCGCTGACATTCGCGCAAAAGGAGAAGCCGTCATGGGCTGACTCAAAGGTATGGCTCAACGTAAAATCAGGCAAAAAGGTCATCGGATCTATAGGGCTGGTTTCGGTTTCGGCGCTCGCTGAATCAGGGATCAAACTCATGAACGCTGCTGTCTTCGAGATAGATACGGATATGCTCGTCCCGTATCCTTCGAGAACAAACGAGTTCAAGCCTCTGCCTCAGTATCCTCTCGTAGATCAGGATCTCTCGCTTCTCGTTGATGAGAGCATGACATGGGAAAAGATCAGAGACACTATCAAGTACATGGTCAAGGATCTCAGATTTGTCGAGGAATACCGCGGCAAGCAGATCCCTGAGGGTAAAAAATCAGTCATGCTGAGCCTCAGGATAGGTAATGATGATTCGACCATGACTTCAAAGCAGATAGAAAAGAAGATGAACGGTATCATCAAGCTGCTCGGCAATAAGTGCGGGGCAGAGCTCAGATAATTATTCGGAAAACAGCAGATGCAGGACAGAGAATTCTATATAGTAAAGGAGGAGCCGCTTGAGATCCTCCGTAAATGCAGACGTCACAGCAAGGGAACCCTTTTCGGTTTCCTTGCCGGCATTTGCCTGCTTTATTTGTTCATGAACTGGGTGCCGGAGATCTTAGGCATATTCATCCCTCAGACCAATATTGATCTGTTGATGCATTTTGAAAACGCGTCGGTGAATAAGGAAATGCTCGAGAAGCTGCCGGGTACTCCTCTTGTGATGCTGATATATGCATTTTTGCTCAATGGCGCATTCAGGCTGGGCGAGTGTTTCTACACTCTGACATATATCAGAAACAAAAAAGTCGACTGCAGGGCGATATTCGAGGGCTTCGCGATATACGGTAAGGTCTTCGGGCTTTTCCTGCTGCAGACTATTATCATAGGATTCTGGGCCATGTTCCTTATCATTCCGGGAATAATGGCTGCTGTCAACTTTTCTCAGAGCTTTTATATACTGGCTGATGACCCGTCCAAGGGCATAACGCAGGTGCTGGCTGAGAGCAAGCTGAGGATGCTGGGCACTCGTATGACTTATCTGCGCGTGCTGATTGCATTTTTGCCGTATTACTTCGCGGCATATCTGCCTGCAATGGCGGTCTCGTATTTCGTTCCGGCGGATACATTCAGCACTCCTGTCTATACCGCGATAATGATGGCCGTAGAAATACCAATCTTTGCCGCGTACGGAATGATCGATCTCGGAAGGTGTACGTTCTACGAGCTGCTGATAAACAGGGGCTTTGAGAATTTCAGATACGCCGGACAGGACGCGTTCAGGGAGGACTGATACATCCCTTTTCGAGTGTTGAAGAGTTCAAAACCGCTTTTCTCTCAGGCTGTCTGCAGCTCCCAGCGGCATTCGTGATAGTAATAGAGGAGCTTGTAGGAGATGCGGCGGCCGTCGGATACCGTGGCGCAGTCATATTCGATGCGGGTAGTGCCGCCTGCGCCCATCCATTCTATCCTGATTATATCGGTCACCTTAACAGTGGTCTTGATTCCGTGTTCAAGGACCTTGAATCTTATCGGGCGGGGCGACATCGCGCCTATATCAAATACTGCGAGTACATCGACAGACTGTCTCATATTGCAGGCGCATATCCTTCATACCGGTGTGCTCGGCTTCGGATTCGCGTAAAGCTCCTTTCTCATCCCGACATATCTCATGATACAGAACAAGCGTTCTGAATTCAATACTGCAAAGACAAAATTCACACAGATTTCCTGATACAATTGTCACGGCTCAGCCGCCGGCTGAGCCGTGAATCGTAAGCAAATGAAGTTACAATTCAGTCCTCGGCCACCTACAATAGCATTATTTGCATGTATACATACTGTTGCAAA
>JAFRGH010000149.1 GCA_017433945.1 Mogibacterium sp.
ATGAAACGATAATAGAACGGGCGGCTGAACTGCTCGGAGAGGAGCAGCTCGAATTCGAAGAGGCAGTTTCAAGAGTTGAGGCTGATCAGGCCGAAGCGCAGGCGGCCCTTGAAGAGGCGGGCAAGGAGAGAGATGCCGCCAGAGTCGCAATGACCGAGGCGGAAAAAGAGCTGGAGACTGCAAAAGCGGAGGCTCACAGGATACTGGAGGACGCGAGGTCAAAGGCGAGAAATATGCTTCGCGACGCGCAGGATACGATCGACGACATAGCCGATGAGCTCCGTGAGGTGCAGAGACGCGAGAACGCGAAGAATTTTAACGAGGGACATATAGCCGGAGGCGCTGCGAAGAGCAGGAGGGCGCTCAGACAGGCCGAAAATGCGTATAAGCCGGCGGCTGCGCCACAGTCAAAGAGCGTACAGACGGGCAAGACGCCTGAGCCTGAGATGATCAGGGTCGGCATGAGGATCAAATACACGAAGCTCGACCAGACAGGAGAGGTGGAATCCCTGCCGGATAACAAGGGCAACCTGTATATAAGGCTCGGGGCGATCAGGATGACTGCCAATATCAGGGATCTGGTCATCGCCGAATCGGAGAATCCGGGACACAAGGAAAAGAACAGACAAAAATACGGCAATATGTCATTCGGCAAGACAAAGACCATCAGCACGGAGATAAACCTGATAGGAAAGAACCTCGAGGAGGCTTCCGAACTGATGGAAAAATACATCGATGACGCGTTCCTTGCAGGGCTCAAGACAGTGCATGTCATTCACGGCAGAGGCGAGGGCATACTGAGGAACGGTCTGAGAGCGGAGCTTAAGAAAAACAAGCATGTCAAGTCGTTCAAATCGGCCCCGTACAGCGAGGGCGGAGAGGGCTGCACGATAGTAGAGCTCAAAGACCGCAAATAGTGAGTCAATGGGGACGGTGCTTTCAAAAGAGGATGCTCTCTGATATAATGTCTGATTGGGAAAGCATTGATCCGAATAATGCGGAATTAAAGTGCTGATTTTATATAAAAGGAGCTATTACTGAAGAATGTTTATTATAAGCAGATGCCTGCTCGGATTTGACTGCAAATACGACGGAGGCAATAACAGGAACGAGGATCTGATCGAGTTTTGTAAAACTCACGATTATGTGACGGTATGTCCGGAGACGGCGGCGGGACTGATAAGTCCGCGCGAGCCTGCGGAGATCAATACGGATACTGTTTCGGAAGATGGATCCCTGGAGAGAAGGGTGATGAGCCGTAACGGTGTTGATCTGACAGAGGTGTTCGATTACGGAGCGAGGCTTTCGCTGGAATCAGTGCTGGTAGAGGCCGGCAGCAGAAATGACGGGAGCGGCGTCATTGAGGGCGCGATCCTGAAGGCGAACAGTCCGTCGTGCGGAACAGGCTCTGTCTATGACGGCAGCTTTACCGGCACACTGACAGGAGGTCTTGGTATTTTTGCGGACAAGCTGATAGACGCGTGTCTCGAGGAAAGAAATGACCCGTACAAGAGCGAGGATAACAAGGTCTTCGCGACTGATTTTAAAGTCTGCGATGAGTATAATTTCAGGCGTGTATTCGGGGAATAGGCAGCTAAGCCCCCTGCATGCCGCCTGGTCAGAAGCTGTAATATATAAAAGGATAAAAAGGAAAATATATGAAAGATTTTAAGGATATTATCGCGAATGCTATATATGATGAGGCGCTCGGTCTCAGCGAGAGCGAGATCAGGGAACTGATCGAGATACCTTCGGATGAGAAGATGGGAGACTATGCTTTCCCTTGCTTCAGATTGGCTAAGACCATGCGCAAGGCCCCGCAGATGATCGCTTCCGAGATCGCGGAGAGGGTCAGCGGCAATGAGGTATTCGCAAAGGTAGAGAATGTCAATGCCTATGTCAATTTTTTCATCGACAGAGCTTTTTTTGCGGATCAGGTCATAAAAGAGGTCAACAGCAGGGGAGATGCGTACGGAAGATCGGATATTGGCGAGGGCCGCAAGGTAATCGTAGAATATTCATCGCCTAATATCGCAAAACCTTTTCATATAGGGCATATACGCAGCACTGTCATCGGCAACGCTATCTATAAGCTTTACGATGCTGTCGGCTTTGATGTGACGAGGATCAATCACCTGGGAGACTACGGCACTCAGTTCGGCAAGATGATAGTAGCATACCGCAAATGGGGAAGCGAAGAGGAGCTGGCTCACGATCCGATCAAGACCCTGCTCAAATACTATACGAGATTCCATCAGGAAGCCAAGGCGGATCCGTCGCTCGAGGACGAGGCAAGGGAGACATTTGTCAAGCTCGAAGCCGGAGAGGCTGCCGAGGTAGAGCTCTGGAAGAAATTCAGGGAGCTCAGCCTTGCTGAATTCAACAGGGTATACGATATGCTGGACATCAGCTTCGATTCTTATGCAGGCGAAAGCTTTTATTCTGACAAGATGCCGAGATTCATCGATGAACTCAAGGAAAAGGGCCTGCTTATCAAATCAGAGGGGGCTCAGATAGTCGATCTTGAAGAGTACGGTATGAGCCCTGCTATGATCACCAAGTCTGATGGTTCAAGCCTCTATGTAACGCGTGACATCGCAGCCGCCGTTTACCGCAAAGAGCATTACGATTTCTACAAATGTATATATGTCGTGGCATCACAGCAGAACCTCCATTTCAAGCAGTGGAAAAAGGTTCTGGAGCTGAGGGGCTACGAATGGCAAAAAGACTGCATACACGTGCCGTTCGGCCTCGTGAGCCTGTCTGACGGCGACGACATCAAGATGATGTCGACACGAGAGGGAACAGTTGTGTTCCTCGAGGATGTGCTGAATACTGCTGTTGAGAAGACCGCAGAAATAATGAGAGAGAAAAATACTGAAGGCGTCGATATAGATGAGGTCTCGAAAGAGGTCGGCATAGGCGCGGTCATTTTCCAGGAGCTTTCGAACAACAGGATCAAGGACTATGTATTCTCGTGGGATAAGGTGCTTAATTTTGACGGCGAAACAGGTCCGTATGTGCAGTACACCCACGCGAGGGCATCGAGCGTTCTCCGAAACGCGTCCGACGAGGAGATCAGTGCTGTGAAAGCAGGCGGCTATGACTTTGGCCACCTGACAAGCGACAGCGCGTACACTCTGATCAAGCTGATCTACAGAGTGCCTGAGGTCGTCATCGAGGCTGCGGATAAATACGAGCCGTCGATACTGACAAGGCACCTTATAGATATCGCGCAGAGCTTCAACAAGTTTTATCACGATGAACACATACTGGTAGAGGACAGGGACGAGAGACTGGCAAAGCTGGCTCTTGTGCTGGCTTCGAGAACCGTTATAGCGAACTGCCTCGGGCTGCTCGGTATCAAGGCGCCTGAGAGGATGTAACAAAAACGAGAATAAAGCACACGAAAGGAACAGGTCATGAAACTGCTGCTTACCACAGTAAAGACTGAATGCAGGCAAACGGAGCTGGCGCTCAGATATCTCTACGCCATCTTTGCCGATTCACCGATCGAAGTGGATATGAAATGCTTCGATATGAGTGAGAGCGATCTCGGAATTTACGAGGAGATCGTTAAGGGACAGTACAATATCGTATATTTCCACACGGACAAGCTCAATGATCTGAGGATCGCAGGGGTTGCAGAGCTGGTCAAAAAGGCCATGCCGGTTATCGTAACTGTTGCAGGCGGGATGCAGGTATCCTTTGAAACGCGCAAGTGGATGAAGGAGGTACCGTGGATCGATTATGTGATAAGGGGCGAGGGCGAAACGGTTCTCTACAAATTCATCAGATCTCTGGTAGAGTATGAATTCGAGTTTGATGAGATAGACGGTCTGGCTTACAGAATGGGAGACCAGATAGTCGTCAATCCGTTCGATGATCCTGTAGAAATGGAGCAGCTGCCTTTCCCTTATGACAACACAGGACTCGACGGCGGCATAATCTACTACGAATCGATCAGAGGCTCGTCTGACAGAAGTGTATACACGCAGCACATGCCTGACGCAAGGGTCAGGGCGCTGCCGCTGACACGTGTCTTCACAGAACTGAGATATTTTATCGTGAGCGAAGCGGAAAAAGTCGTATTCCTCGACAGATGGTTCAATTACAGTGCCGACAGGGCTTACAGGATTTTTGAATACATAATTGACAACGACAACGGCATCACAACTTTTGAATTCGATGTCTGCGGCGAGAACCTCGATGACGAGACGATCCGTCTGCTGTCTGACGCGAGAGAGGGGCTGTTCGAGTTCAACATCGATATCGCGAGCGTGAACGAAGAGGTGCTGACTGCGATCGGGCGCAAATCCAATATTTATCAGATGATGTACAATGTGAGCAGAATGCTTCAGACCTGCAGAGTAGCAGTAAAGCTTTCGGTCACGGCAGGGCTGCCGCTTGAAACTGAGGCGATGTTTGCGGATTCATTCAACAAAGCATACGGACTGAGCGACGGTATGCCTGTCAGGATCGACATGCTCAGCATTGTCAGAGGAACGATACTCAGCACCGAAGCCGACAAGTTCGGATACATCTACAAGAGCACTGCTCCGTATGATGTTATTTCTACAAAGTATATGAGTCCGCAGGATCTGATCAGGATCAGGACGATGAGAGACGTTGTCTACAGATTTATCGGGAACGGCGCGTTCAAGGTGACTTTTACACGTATCCTGAGAGATACGGGGATCAAGCCTTACGAGATGTTCCGCGCTCTGACCAAATATGTTTACAGAAACGGACTCGACAAGGAAATGTGCAGCTCCGCAGGACTGGCGAGAATACTGTACGCGTTTGCGGGCTACCTCTATGAGACGAAGGAGCAGAATGACAGGATCGGAGAACTCAGGGACTGCCTGATGAGCGACCTGAACAGACTGCTTTCGGATGAGGATATCGTTGAATTTGAGAGAAAAGGCTGGGAGATAGAGCATTAATGGATAATAATGGTGATGCCGGCATGGCTGCGCAGACTGCGGCAAGCGCCGGCGCCGGACTTGATAATATGCATAAGAGGGACAGAATAAGCAGGTATCTCTCGGCCGGAAACCGTGATATGGTGTTTGGTGAGCTGAGTGGAGATTTACTCAGGATGATGGGGGGATATGAGATACTCAGGGGAGTGCCTGTACCTGTCGGAGAAAGTGAGAACGGGCAGATAGCGGTCAGGAGCATCGTCATAGATATGGCGAAGGTGATAGGCGGCGATGC
The DNA here is from genome assembly GCA_017433945.1 of Mogibacterium sp. Lineage (GTDB taxonomy): Bacteria > Bacillota > Clostridia > Peptostreptococcales > Anaerovoracaceae > Crickella. The sequence continues at coordinate 5,221 of JAFRGH010000149.1, forward strand.
TGCCTTTGTTTACGCTGATCAGTATCTGGCTTATATCAAGTCTGTGTGCGGCGATGACGCAGAACCTCTGCTCGTTACCGAGGGCGCGAGGGCTGCTGACGAGAACAGGTTTGAAGACGCCTGCAAGCTGCTCAGGACTGCGCTCATGATAGATCCAAAGTCGCAGGCCGCGATGTATTTATACGCGAGGGCATGCAAGGCCTGCTATGAGACGGCTGCGGCAGAGTACGCGGAAGGGGATTACGGCACATCCGGAAATATGATGAACGGAGGCGCCGGCGGACCGGCCGTTATTGCTGAGAGTGGCGAGAGTGGCGAGAGTGCTGAGAGTACCGAAGAGTATATAAGCGGATATATTGGCAGTTTCAAGGCTGAGTCCATGGATGCCTTTGAGGTGCTGACAATGATGCACCCGGATTTTGCCATGGGTTATTATTTCCTCGGTTACGCCTATCTCAATATGGGGCTGTATCTTAAAGCAAAGCTGACATGGGATGATTTTATGAGGCTCAGCTCATCGGCGGATGATGATCAGTCGGGGCTCGACTATAATCAGCTCGAGGATCTGAGACACGAGATATCCGGCATGCTGCTCGATCTCGAAGAGCCTGTAGAAATAGAGAAGGGCTGCAATCGCATAATGGGCGGTGATTTTGCTGGCGGCAAGGATATACTGGGCAGATTCAAAGAGGGCAGATATGAGAAATGGTGGCCGCTCTGGTACTATCTCGGAGTAGCAGAATCGGCGCTCGGAAACACGGATGAAGCCATTGCTGATCTGAAGCGGGTTCTCGTCCTGACGCCGAGCAACACCGACGTAATGGATGAACTGGCGCAGCTCTATGAGGCAGTCGGCGATCAGGTAAATGCGGCGAAGTACAGGAACAAGATAAAGCTGATACGCGATAGCAATTGAGAGAAAGCAAAGCGGCTGCCGCGAAAGACCTGACTGCATTATTACCGTGAGTCAATGAGTCAATGGGGACGGTTCCTTTTGACTCATAAAAACATACTCACTGGCTCACGTTAGTGTAAAGTTTCCATTGGCAGGGGAACCCGTAAAATAAAAAATGGGAAGCAAGAACTTCCCATTCATACAGCAAATCTTTAAGATGTTAATAACCACAAAAACTTCTTGAAGGAGCTGTATGTATATGGATATTCTAAACAAGGACAAGGTAACATTCAAGGATATTGAGCAAGAAATATATAAGGCTCATTGTCGTATGGCAAGAGAGGATACGATCAAGCTCTTGGAACTTCTGGATGAAGAACTGCATAAATCCAGGGATAAGAAAGAATACAGAGACAAGGGTCTCAGGCAAACGACGATCAAGACTGTATATGGAGAAGTAGAATATTCAAGACATGTATATCTGACCAAGACGGAGAAGGGTAAGAATGCAGCTGTATTCCTTCTGGACAAAGAACTAGGCATGGATAAGATCGGGCTGATCTCAACGAATCTTGCAGAGAAGATCGCAGAGGCGGCCACCGATGTGCCTTTCCGCAAAGCAGCATCACATGTGAGCGGTACGACAGGACAGACCATAAGTCATGCCGGAGCCTGGAACGTAGTGCAGGCACTGGGAGAGAAGCTGGCAGAAGAAGAGAAACTACTGGTGAAAGAATTCCAGAATGAGCAGCCGCGTGGAAAGAAAGAGACGCAAGTGCTGTTTGAGGAGATGGACGGAGTCTGGATAAAGCAGCAGAAAAGCGGAGGAAAGAAAGCGCCCGGCATGGAAGTAAAAGTCGGGACGATGTATGAAGGCTGGAAAGAAACGGCAGGAAAGCGAAGCAGTCTGGCAAACAAGAAAGTATTTGCAGGCATAGAGCGTAGCGAAAGTTTTCATGAGAAGTGGGAAGCAAAGATCCAGTCGGAATACGACCCGGAAAAGATAGGCATCAGGATCTTCAACGGTGATGGCGGGAGCTGGGTGCATGACGAATATGACGCAGGAGCCATAAAGCAACTGGACAGATTCCATGTAGTGAGAGCGATCAGGCAGAAAATCGCTCATGATGAGATGAAGGCAGAAATGCTGGATCTTCTAAAGGAAGACAAGATAGACGTGCTTCTGGAGAACGCACAAATCTATCTGGATACCATCTCAACAGCCGAGGGAGATACTAAGGAAGAAAAGAACGCGGCTGAACTGAAGGAATACCTGGAAAACCATAAGGAACAATTGTCCAGATACCAGGCAAGAGGCAGAGAGATACCGAAGCCGCCGGCAGGTATACTGTACAAGAATATGGGAGTGCAGGAAAACCAAAACTGTACCGTGATCACTCTCAGGATGAAGGGCAAGAGGAAACGCTGGGCAGAAAAAAGTGCAGCAAATATGGTGAGGCTCCTTTATTACCGGGAGAACAGAGAGCTTATTGATGCGGTCGATCGGTACACAGATGGCGCTGTCTGGACGGAGCCGTTGAAAACAGTCCTGAATAAGCCTCTTAGTGCAGCGAGTGTCGACATGGTAGATGGCAAAGGCAACAACAGATACTATGATGCGATCAATGTGCATCTGCCAATATTGGATTCAACGAATCACAGGACGGTCAAAGTGTTCAAACGATTGATCTTCTGAAACCGTTCGGCCTCCACTGGCCTCACGGCGTTTGCCTGCCGTTCGGCGCACGCCCTATAGCTGCTCGTGCCGGCCTGAGTAGTGGCCGTCGTCGCAGCGCGGGCCTCACGGGGCAAACTTATACTCTCGAACTCTGACAGGCGCGGGAGCGGAGTCACACGGACAGTACGCTGTCCACTGCAGCGGCCTCTGTGGCCGCAAAGTGGACGGGCAGCCGTTGACGAAGCGACACGGAATATCCTTTCCCGCACCAGCGGGCGTGGTTACACGCTTGCTGGCTGCCCTCC
>JAFRGH010000150.1 GCA_017433945.1 Mogibacterium sp.
GATCTATATCTGGGGAGACGTGATCCCGGGCAATTCTGACAGAAGCAAATTCGACGATATGAATGTCGACAAGAATATGAGTATGGAGGACGTCTTCTTCAAATATCCGGGAATCTGGGACAAGGAGTCGGAGGAGATAGGAGACCTGAGAGGAAATGATTTTCTGGCATGGCATGACGATATCCTCGAGGGCTACGGTGAAGAGACATATACTGACAGGCCTCTCCTCATTCCGTTCATTGTACCGGGAAGCGACAGATGCGTGATCCTCTGTCCGGGCGGCGCGTATCTGAACAAGAGCATGGACAGCGAGGGAGAGGAGGTGGCTGCCGAGCTGAACAAAGCGGGGATAAGCGCCTTCGTTCTCTGGTACAGGAGCCATCCTTACAGAGCGCCTTATATGTTCCTCGACGGACAGCGCGCCGTCAGATATGTGAGATATCACGCTGACGAGTTCGGAATAGATCCGGGCAAGATCGCTATAGCCGGCTTTTCGGCAGGCGGCAACCTTGCCGGTGTCGAGGCTCTTGTGTTCCGTGATGAGCCGGTAAATGAAGACGGATATGTGCCGGATGAGATCGATGCGGTGAGCGGAGCTCCGGATGCTGTCGGACTGATCTATCCTGCCATTTCACTTGCTGATGATACGGCCATCGCGATCATTGCCGGTATTGAGACATGGAACGACCCTGTCAAAAAAGCAGAGATCGGTGTGAAATATGATATGATCACTCACGTTCAGGACGGTGACGCGCCGGCATTCCTCTGTGCCTGCATGGATGATGACGTGCTCCCTCCGCTCAGGCTTGCTGAGCTTGCGGGAGCATATCAGGATCATGGCGTTCAGACAGAGCTCCATATATTCCCGTACGGCGGACATGGATTCGGAGCGTGTGTTCCTCATGTAAAGGGCCCGTTCCCTCCGGCGGATTACAGCGCGTGTATTCAGTGGCTCGGACTATTCACAAGCTGGATCAACAGGGTATTCGCATAGCCGCATAGCTGCCGGGCGGAATACGGCGGTATATTCAGAGCAAAAAGAAAGAGGCCTGTCCTGCTGTAAAGGACAGGCCTCCGGGCAAAGACCCTTATTATGTTAAAAAGGTGATGTAAGGAGGTTGGTGAACTTTTCTATAGGGATATCTGTCCGGCCATATTTAGCAGCCTCATATATCCCGATGGAGGTGAAGCCTCCTGCGTTTGCCGCATCTATTCCTGCGGCGGCGTCTTCGACTACCGCGCATTCTGACGGCTCAAGACCGAGGAATTCAGCAGCCTTGATGAAAACCTCAGGATCCGGCTTGGATCTTGTGATATTGGTCCCGTCCGAGATCGCGTCGAATGCATCGGTCAGACCGATCTGCTCCAGTATGTATTTTGCGTTTTTGCTGGATGAGCCGAGAGCTGTTTTATAACCGCGGGCTCTGAGCTCTGCCAGAGTGGAACGCACGTCATCGCTTACGTCATCAGGCGTCATTGTGCTGAGGTACTCGCGGTAAATATCGTTTTTGTAGGTGCAGAACTCATGCTTTTTCTCATCGGAAAGCGGCTCGCCTTCGTAGCGCTCAAGTATGATCTCAAGCGATTCCATACGGCCGACACCGCGCAGACGATGGTTGATCTCCTCGTCAAAATGTATGCCCAGCTCATCTGCCATCTTTTTCCATGCCAAATAGTGGAATCTGTCGGTAAAAACGATAACGCCGTCGAGGTCGAAAATGAATGCTTTGAGTTCGGACATGCTGTACCTTCCGTTCTGTTGCTGCAGGATAATTCGTACCTGCATCGCTGAAAAAACGCATCTTATGTTCTTATTGTGGTCGGGATTATATCACCTGAAACGGGAAGAGAAAATAGAGAAAAATCAAATAATGAAAATAAGCCTGTTTATCAAAATATATGTCGGATTATCAGCAGGAAATATGCTCACGCAGCTTTGAGGCCGGGACTATCAGCTCTGATATCGGGCATGTAAGGCAGAAAGGGATAATAAAATGCTTAAAACCAATGAAATAAATATTCGTGATCCGTTCGTGCTCGTACATGACAGCAAGTATTATCTTTACGGGACGCGCAGCGCGACCTGCTGGGGCCCGGCTGACGGATTCGACTGCTATGTCAGCGATGACAGGGAAAGCTGGGAGGGCCCGGTCGAGATTTTTCACAGACCGGAGGGATTCTTTGCCGATGCCTTCTACTGGGCGCCGGAGTGCTATGAGTATAAAGGAAAGTTTTATCTTGTCGTTACACTCGGCACACTGGATAACAGTATAAAGAAAGGAACATATATACTCAGGGCGGATGAACCTGATGGCCCGTTCAGCGTCTGGTCATCCAGAATAACGCCTGAGGACTGGACATGTATAGATGCGACTCTGTATTTTGAGGATGATGAGCCGTGGATAGTATTCTCTCATTCGTTTGAGGATCCCGGCAGCCTTGACGGGGATTACTGCCTGCTGAAGCTTGCGGGAGATCTGAAGACGGCAGCAGGTCATGAGGACGGATCGCCGGCTCAGGCTGATGAGATCGTTACTCTTTTTTCAGCGAAAGAGTGCCCGTGGGCGACACCGGTGCCTTTTGCAAAGGCGGAATTCGGTATTGACGGTGACTGCTATTTTTCAGACGGACCAAGCCTCCTTATGATAGAAGGCAGACTGTATATGATCAATTCGAGCTGGAGCGGAGGCGGCTATGCCGTCGGCGCTGCCTGCAGCGAAAGCGGCAGCGTCAGGGGACCATGGAGAATACAGGACAAGCCTCTGTATCCTGAAAACGGAGGACATGGCATGTTCTTCCGCGATAAGAATGAAGAGATCATTTTTACTCTTCACTATCCGAACGACAAGTACAAGGAGCGGCCTGTATTCATGAAGATAAGCGAAGCTGACGGCGTGCTGAGCATAGACTGATGAGCAATGCCCTGCTGCCTGATCAGGCGCTCATTCTTTTATGTGCTTTTCATAAAAGTTCATAAGCGATTCTCTCGTAATATCGATAAAATCCGTGACGCATCTTGTATAAACTCTCGGGCCTCCGGTTATAAGGCATATGGTGACTGAATGATGCAGTCCCTTGATGCCGAGTATCCTGAGGCCTTTTCTCATGATTTCTCCGCCTTCAAAGAATGCGAAGGATTTGGAGCAGAACATGGCCCCGTCGATACGCATACATAGGGCAGCCTGCTCATTGTAATCGTTTATAGAAATAACATTGTTCAGGTTTATATTCTGTGAAGCAAGAAATGAGTCTATCGTGCTGGCGGATGCGCTTTGGTGAAGATCGCGTATAAACGGCACATCCTGATACAGCCTGAGATCGACCTGGTCATTATCCCCGGTCCACTCTGCAGCTATCTGTTCGGGAACAGCGACATAGAGCGGATCGTCGAAGAGCGGCTCGATCACCAGATCCTTACCGGCAGGAGGATTGACTCCTATGACAAAATCGAGTTCACCCTGTTCGAGCATCTGCAGCAGTATCGTAGTAAGTTCGCATACTATGCTGACATGTACATGGGGATGTTTGTAGTGGAATTGCTGGACTATATCGCTTGCAAATACGCGCGCCCTTGCCGATGAAATGCCGACCTTCACCTCGCCGACATCACCGTGATCGATGTCCGCTATCATACGCCTGACATCATTTTCCATAGACTGTTTTGATATCAGCATTTTATAGAGTTCATGTCCGGATTCAGTCAAAGCGACTTCTGGCTTACGGGTCACGAGCACGGTGTCATATTCCTTTTCGAGCCTCTTTATATGATCGCTCAGTCCCTGCTGAGACATGTATATGCGTTCGGCAGCGCGTGTAAAATTGAGTTCTTCTGCCAGAGCCATAAAGGCAAGTTCTCCGTTGGTCATCTCATTCCTCCTCAGGACAGTTCAATGTACATACATATACACATACACTCTGTAATAACCGGCGGCGATACAGACCGATCATTCAAGTTCATTTTATCACAAGTTAATACTTGTTAATACACAAAACAATAACTGTTTCCAATATGTATAAAATGGCGGTATACTGCACACGTCCTGAGGAAACAGGAATAATAATCAAGCCTTCCTAAATAAAACTTTACAATACAGAGGCGAGCCTGAGTGAATACATCACCCAGGCTTTTCTCGTGTGTAAAAGAACCGTATTTATTGATTCATATGTAAATAATTATGCATTGCAGGCATATTCCGGGTGCGAAAGCTTATTTTGTATGACTAAACGGGCAGGATTGTTCTAAATGCTGAACTTTATGGAATTTAGTCAACGGGTGTTGACATATGACTTTTGAATATTTATAATATCGACATTATAAATATTCAGAATAATTATTCACAAATATGAATAATATCTCTGACATCTTAATTTCTTTTCACGATACATTAATAAGATGCAAGGGCTATGCGGAATCGGGAAAAGGATCAAGAGAAAATTTAACGGATTTGAAAAAGAGGATTGAAGAGATGGAGAAGAAGGAAATCAAAAAAGTAGTGCTGGCATATTCTGGAGGCCTTGACACATCGATCATCATTCCGTGGCTCAAGGAGAATTACAACGATCCGGAGATCATCGCCGTAAGCGGTAATGTGGGTCAGGCTGACGAACTCGAGGGGCTTGAGGAAAAGGCTCTCAAAACAGGAGCCAGCAAACTGATAGTAGCCGATCTTACTGACGAGATGGTGGATGAGGTCATCATACCTTCGCTCAAGATGGGCGCTGTATATGAGAAATATCTGCTCGGTACCGCATTCGCAAGACCGGTCATAGGTAAGAAGCTCGCTGAGATCGCGCTTGAGGAAGGCGCGGACGCTATATGCCACGGCTGCACAGGCAAGGGCAACGATCAGGTGAGGTTCGAGCTTGCCATCAAGAGATGGGCTCCTGGTATGAAGATCATCGCTCCATGGAGAGAGTCGGATATCAAATCAAGAGATGAAGAGATAGACTATGCCGAGGCTCACAATGTTCCTCTCAAAATATCAAGGGAGACGAATTATTCAAAGGACAAGAACCTCTGGCACCTGAGCCATGAGGGACTTGATCTCGAGGATCCTTCAAACGAGCCTCAGTATGAAAAGGAAGGATTCCTGGAGATGGGAGTCAGCCCTATGCAGGCGCCTGATGAACCGACATATGTGACACTCGGATTTGAAGCCGGCGCTCCTGTATCCATAGACGGTGAGAAGATGAAGGCTTCGAAGATAATCGAGAAGCTCAATGAGCTCGGCGGCGCGAACGGCATAGGCATTATCGATATAGTTGAGAACAGACTGATCGGAATGAAGGACCGCGGCGTATACGAGACACCGGGAGGCACCGTACTGTATTTCGCGCATGAGCAGCTCGAAATGCTGACGGTCGATAAGGACACGCTTCACCTCAAGCAAAAGCTCGCGGTCGACTATGCGGACATGATATACAACGGCAAGTGGTATTCGCCTATGCAGGAGGCGCTGACGGCATTCGCGAACGCTGCAAACAAAAATGTTACAGGTGAGGTAAAGCTCAAGCTGTACAAGGGTAATATCATCCCTGCGGGAACGACATCGCCTTACTCGCTCTACTCTGAAGAGCTCGCGTCGTTCGGAGAGACCGATTACGATCAGGCACAGTCAGAGGGCTTCATCAACATCTGGGGCCTCCCGACACTGGTACAGGCCCTCCTCGAAAAAGGCAGTCTCAAATAAGCCAAATGAGTCAATGGGGACGGTTCTTTTGACTCATAGCGACGTAGAGTCAGTAATGATGAGCCGGAATATTAAGAAACAATTAAGGAAGCAGTAGGGAAGTAATATGGATAAAATGTGGGCAGGCAGGACTGCCGGAACAACAGCGAATCTTGTAGACGAGATCAATTCGTCGATCGCAGTCGACAGGAGGCTGTACAAAAGAGATATAGCCGGCAGCATAGCGCATGCTAAAATGCTGGCAAAGCAGGGGATCATCCCTGAGGACGATGCTGTCGCGATA
>JAFRGH010000151.1 GCA_017433945.1 Mogibacterium sp.
AGGACCAGCTTTGCCTTTTCATCGTCTTCCTTATGCCATCCTTCAGTCCAGAACCATTTGCCTCCGAGCATGTAATTAAACCTCCGTTTTATAATTTGTTCCTCCCGGCCTTAAAGCTGCAAAACACACAGTGATTCTTTTATATGTTATTTGTATCAGAATGCATATGCGCGTCATATCACAGTTTTGCTATTCTTGTTCTTATTTTTACCTGTTAATTCCAAACAAAAACGGCCTGTAAAAACGTTTGGGGATCAGAAGGTCCAGAGTCAGAATCCCTGCGGGCGCACCACAAAAGCCGTTATCCTTCAAGGGATAGCGGCTTTTTAATAAATCGCTATTTGGACTAAATCATTATCTGGACGGGCCTTTGTATTTGAGGCAGAGCATCGTGAGATCATCGAACTGCTCTGCGTCACCCACAAAGCGATTAACGGCGTTATTGATATTATCAAGAACCAGCTTCGGATCATCGTCACGGCTCTCAGTCAGTATCTCCAGCATCCTGTCTGTACCGAACATCTCGTTTGATGATGATGTCGCTTCAGGGAGACCGTCGGTGTAGACAAATATCTTGTCTCCCGGTTCAAGCTGTATCTCACAGTTCTTATATTTCATTCCTTCCATACCACCGATAACGAAGCCGTGTTTGCTTCTTATCAGCTCTGCTTTTCCATCCGCATCTATCTTTACCGGCATCTCATGACCTGCGTTCGCGCAGACGACCTGTCCTGTTTTGAGATCGAGCACTGCCAGCCAGACAGTTACGAACATTTCAGATCTGTCATTTGCGCATATCCTGTCATTGGCCCGCTCCAGCGCCTCTGCCGGCGTCATTCCCGCAATGATCAGATTATCCAGTATGACCTTGGAGACCATCATGAACAGAGCTGCAGGGATCCCCTTGCCTGCTACATCCGCGATAAGAAACGCCAGATGATCATCATCGATCATGATGAAATCATAAAAGTCTCCGCCGACCTGCTTTGCAGGATCCATGCTTGCATATATTTCAAACTCTTTCCGTTCAGGGAACGGAGGAAAAATGGACGGAAGGGCATCCCTCTGTATACGGGTCGCCAGATCCAGCTCAGTGTTTATTCGCTCACGCTCTGCGGTGAACCTTGTCAGGTTCTCTTCATATTCATTCAGGATACTCTCCATCTCAGCCATCGAAAGGCCGAGCGTCTCTATCTCGTCTCCTGTTTTAAAGTGCAGGCTGCTGAAGCGATTAGGTGCGGCAACCCCGTTTCTTTTATCCTCGGTGAAGTCTATCGCTGCGTTTGCCATGAGATTGATCGGTCTGACAAGATTCTTTTTCATCAGATAATGTGCTATAAATGCAGCAATCACAACAATGGCTATCAGCAGGATATTATATCTCACAAGGAACACCCTGCTGATATACATCAGATGATCCAGCTTTTCATCCAGGCATATCATTATCGTATAGTCATCATATTTTCCGAGCGTGAAACCGCCTGTGATCCTCGGGCCGTATTTCTCCTGATTAGTGTAGGCCACCTGATATGAATCCCCGATATCGAAGAATTTTTGCACAGGCCCTATCCTGTTGCCATGAAGCAGTATATCGATTTCTCCGGGTTCATATTCCTCCCAGGTCCCGGGAATACAAAATGTCTCTATATCAGGATCAGCATCGACCAGATATATCATGCGGTTTGCATTGTCATCGATCGCCACGAGAAATGCATTTCGCAGTCCTACCTCATTCTGCATCAGGCGCATATCCTCCTGCAGGCTGCGGAATTTATCATCGATCACAGAATCAAACAGGCTATTATACTCCTGTCCGCTTCCGTCGCCACGCTCTTTGTCAGAGACACTGTCATATATCTTAAGTATCTCTTCACTTTTATCCATGGCGTCCTGCCTGTTTACCATAAGAGACTCCGCCTTTGCAAGATTCCAGATATTGGCCCGATATTCATGCATAACAGAGAACAGATAAACAGAGTAACCCGCTGTAAACATTGTCACTCCGATAAATGCCATCATCAGTACAACTGTGATCAGAGTTTTTGCTGCCAGCGAGTTGGTCCTTCGCTGTATCGGTCCCATCTCTTTAACGCTTTTTTTCATAATACTACCTTACATGCAACTCAACTGTATGCACCGCCGGATCGACTCATTGATATGCTAAGACGTTTGCTCATTCGATTTCATTATATCACAACGCATTCGTGAAGAAGAGACATATCGACATCATAATAGGGTCCGAACAATGTCCGGACCCTGCCTTATATGAATCATTAACGATCATCGCCTTTACAGCGATACTATATAATGCCGTTTCAGCGCGGTTATTTCAGTACGAGAGGACTTGCCGACGCGTCGTCGCTTATTGTCTGAACTACGCTGAATACATCCATGTACTCTTTTGAGGCAGCCTCGTCCTCGATATCATACTGAACATCGGATGTGAATACAGCTGTGATGTTCTTCCCGTTCTTCTCTCCTACCACTGCGCCCGGAACCGCCTCCAGCGTAGTGTCATCCTTTTCGAGAACCTTAAGCGTGAAGAGCGTACCGCCGAGATCAGCATCCTTAGCAGCCTTGTTGAAGAATACGATTTCTGTAGGGCTTACAACTTCATAATCCCAGCTTGCTCCGTTTGGCAGTGTGAGCTTGAACACATCGCTCTCTACGACTCCGTCACCTGTCGAGCTGTCATCAGTTTTGGTGATGTTGGCCGACAGATCGATCTCATCTGAGTTGCCGCCTCCACATGATGTAAGTGCAAGACAGGATATTGCCATGATCATCGAAAGCATAACTATAATAGTCTTTTTCATAAGTAAACAAGCCTCCTTTCAGCGAATTAAGCGTTTAACGGATATTTAATTCACAAAGCCATCTTAGCATTATCCGGTCGCACCGTCAATACTGCCGACGCTACATCAGCGGTGAGATCATCTTTGCCAGCCTGCCGGTCAGCTTATACGAGAATGTTTCATTTTTGATGCTCTCGTCAGTGACCTCACGACATTTAGCGAGCGTATCCTGAAAATCCCTCTCTATCTCAGAGATGCAATCTGTCTTATACATATATGTCGCGCATTCAAAATGATGGTAAAGACTTCTGTAATCCAGGTTGATGGTTCCGACGATAGCCTTTACGTCATCGCTGATAAACATCTTGGCGTGTATGAATCCCGGATCATATTCGTAGATCTTTACTCCCGCATCGTGCAGGAGCTTGTAGTGAGTCTTGGCAAGAGCAAATGCCACCTTTTTGTCCGGGATCCCCGGCAGTATCAGTCTGACATCCACTCCGCGCTGAGCCGCGAAGCAGAGCGCTGTTTCAAGCTCTCCATCGAGTATCAGATACGGCGTCATGATATGGACATAGTCCGTAGCGCGGTATAGGACATCCATGTATACCGCTTCTCCTGCCTTATATTCGTCCAGCGGACTGTCACAGTACGGTATTACATAACCGTTTGCTGACTCATCTCTGACCTCAGGCAGCGACAGCCATTTTTCATAATCCCTGTTATCCCCGGCTTCACTTCCCAGATTCCACATCTGCAGGAACATAAGGGTGAAGCTTCTGACCGCAGGGCCTTTAAGCATTACAGCCGTGTCTTTCCAGTGACCGAATCTCTCTTTGCGGTTGATATATTCATCCGCCAGGTTCACTCCTCCGTTAAATGCGACCTTGCCGTCTATCACAAGGATCTTGCGGTGGTCACGGTAATTGTAGTGAGAAGAGACAATCGGCTTGATCGGCGAGAACGCTTTAGCGTGTATCCCCTTTGCTTTAAGAAGCTTGAAATAGTCCGGAGGGAGCGTCGAGATCTCGCACATTCCGTCATACATCACGCGTACCTCAACGCCTGCCTCTGCCTTGCGGATCAGCGCGTCGAGTATACGGCCCCACATATAGCCCTCTTCAACGATAAAATACTCCATGAAAATGTATTTTTCGGCCTTTTCGAGCTCCTCGAGCATCGCTTCGAATTTGAGCTCTCCGAGAGGAAAGTATTTTACTGCTGTATTGTTATAGACAGGGAAGCAGCCCGTATGATTCAGATACCTGCTTATATCATCTGTACCCGAGCCGTCATGCTCGATCTCATTAATAACATGTTCGTCCTGTATAAGAGCAGATCGTGTTTTGTCGACCTGAGCTTTGACACGCCTTGCCTCCAGTCGGTGTCCTACATTGGCCTGTGTCCACCACAGCAAGACAGCTCCGACGATAGGAAGAAACGACATGACCAGCATCCAGGTCAGCTTGGCTGACGAGTCCATATTGGTGTTGAACAGATAGATTATCATCACAAAGTCGAATATCCACTGAGCATAAAAGAGTATCGGCATTTTTTCGGCAAAGCGCAGATACACAATAGCCACCAGTGCTACCTGAAGAACAAGAAGCACAGCGATCAGAAAAAATCTGCTGAATATGAGCCTCAGGATACCCTTTTTTACCGGTTTCGCCAGACTGACGATCTTTTCTTCCTTTTCCATCGAATAACTCCCTTCCTTTGAATCAGTTTACCTTGACCTTTACTGTCCTGCTTATCCCTTTTGCAGCTTTGGCATATATTTTGCAGCTGCCTTTTTTATTTGCGTTGATCACGCCATTTTTGCTTACGGTCGCGATCTTTTTATTTATGAACTGTATTTGAGCGTATATCCGGACAGCTTGTACTGACAGCTGCGGATACCGATACCGGCATTCCCAGAGCCCCTGTGACCACTATTGCAGCGGACAGAACCGAGGATAAAACTCTTTTATTACAAAGGGCTGTTACATAATACTATATCATGAAGTCCACTGTATTGAACAGCCTTATGCTTTACAGCACTATCCTCCTCTTGGCCGGATCAGCAGCGCGTCTGTAGAGTACGAATTTTTTGCCTATGGCCTGTACGAATTCCGCGCCGAGCTCATCCGCTATCTCATTTGCCGTGATCTTAGGATCCAGCAAAGCTCCGTCCTGTATCTGCACCTTGACCATCTCATGCGCTGCGAGATACTCATCTATGGATGTGATGACTGCCGGAGTGATCTCATCCTTGCCTATCATCACTGTCGGTTTCATTTCCTGAGCGAGTTTTTTGAGTCCGCTCCTCTGCTTGCCTGTAATCATTTTATCCTGTCCTTTCGTTAAGCTGTTCCATTATGCTGTTTCGCTGCAGTGCTTCTCCGCACTGTTTCTCCGGAGCGAAGAGCCGCTATCCCCTTCGCCTCTTCGCTCCTGCCATGCGTATAGCCGATTTGGCCAGCACTATTGTCGGATCCACAAAGGCCTCCGATCTGAGTCCCATCAGACTAAACGCGATAGGCAGCTCTGTGCATGCCAGCAGCAGAACCTCCGCTCCCTGACTGCTCAGATCCCCGACCATCCTCGTAACTGCCTCGCGCGGCAGCTTCGACGGATCAGTGACCCCTTTTTTGATATAGTCATAAACCAGAGACATGACCAGTCTCTGTTCATCCGCATCAGGATAGACAGTCTGTATCCCCATCCGCTCGAGCGCGGCTCCGTACAGCCCGCTCTCTACCGTACCGTCCGTAGCCAGGACCGACGCTCTCTTTACGCCCTTTATCTTGAGCAGCTTAGCTGTCTCTGTCGGCATGCCGAGTACCGGTATGTTTATCTTGTTCTCGATCTGAGGCAGAAAGTAGTGCGCGGTATGGCATGGGACTATGATAAAATCCGCGCCGGCAGCCTCGAGCCGCCTCGCGCTCGCAAGCATTTCGGCGACAGGACTCTCTCCTCCATGCAGAATAGCGTCCGTGCGGTCAGGTATCCTCGTGTTGTTATCCACGAGCATAGGTATGTGATCCTGATCACGCTCTGCATCCGTAAGACTTATTATCCTGTTCATGAGGTCGACCGTTGCGGCCGGACCCATTCCTCCGAGTATTCCAATGGTTTTGAGCATTTACTAAACCTCCACTTCGAATTCCGGTATCATTATGCAGGATACGATTTGTTTTTCATATCCATCGCGTCAGGATCGACCTTGTTCCTCAGCGCAGCCCTTCTCCTGAAATAATCCATCGCCACCTGTCCGAAGAGCGCATATGTCAGCACGTCCTCTTCCTGCTCCTTATAATCCCCGACCTCTTCTTCAAGCTTTGCAAGCTCAGGCTCGAGCAGATCCGCAGGTCTGCAAGTGATGATCTCTTCGGGATCGACCTTCGCGAGCAGTTCCTCTACCATCGGCATAGGAGTAGAGCCGTATTTGCCGAGCAGCAGATCACGGGCTTCCTTTGTGAGGATCTGATATCTCTCACCAAGCAGTACGTTCAGTACCGCCTGTGTGCCGACTATCTGTGACGAAGGTGTTACAAGCGGCGGCATACCGAGGTCATTTCTTACTCTCGGAACCTCCTGCAGTACGTCCATGTATCTGTCCTCCGCATTTTGCTCTCTGAGCTGCGAGATAAGATTCGAGAGCATGCCTCCCGGCACCTGGTATATGAGAGTCTTGATATCCGTACCCAGAACCTTGGTCGCCATGAGTCCGCTCTTTATGTCTTTTTCGCGTATTGTCTGAAAATGAGCTGCTATCTTTTCGAGCCTGCTCATATCAAGACCGGTGTCATGCTCCGTCCCGCGAAAAGTCTCAACCATTACCTCTGTCGAAGGCTGGCTCGTCCCGCCCGAAAAAGGCGAAATGGCCGTATCTATACCGTCGACCCCTGCCAGAACGGCCGTGTAATATGTTATAGGCGCGACTCCGCTCGTGCAGTGCGTATGAAGATGTACAGGTATCTCGATGTTCTCCTTGAGCATGCTTATCATTTCGGCAGCCGCGTTAGGCAGCATCAGCCCTGCCATATCCTTGATGCATATCGAATCCGCTCCGATGTCCTGTATGCGAAGGGCCAGCTCCTTCCAGTATTCCGGCGTGTACGGCTCTCCTATGGTATATGACATCGCTACCTGAGCGTGCGCTCCGTATGCCTTAGTCGCTTTGACCGCTGTCCTGACATTTCGCACGTCGTTCAGCGCGTCGAATATCCTGATGATATCTATCCCGTTGTCGACGGATTTTTTGACAAAATAATCAACGACATCATCTGAATAATGCCTGTAGCCCAGTATATTCTGTCCTCTCAGAAGCATCTGCAGTCTTGTGTTCGGCATGGCTTCTCTCAGCTTCCTGAGCCTCTCCCAGGGATCCTCATCGAGAAATCTGATGCATGAATCAAACGTCGCTCCGCCCCAGCACTCTATCGCGTCATATCCGACGCTGTCCATAAGAGCAAGCGCCGGCTCCATATCGCTGAACGGCATCCTGGTAGCTATAAGCGACTGCTGCCCGTCTCTGATGGCAGTTTCCATTATCTTAAGTTTCTTAGCCATTTTTATCCTCTGTTAATTTGCTGCACTCCGAATACTACACTCCAAAGATCGCCATGAACACTCCTGCCGCAACTGCCGTGCCGATAACTCCGGCCACATTCGGTCCCATTGCGTGCATCAGCAGGAAGTTCGTCGGATCTGCCTCGGCTCCCACCTTTTGGGAGACTCTCGCTGCCATAGGCACGGCCGAAACTCCGGCGGACCCGATAAGCGGATTGATTTTTCCTCCGGTCAGCCTGCACATGAGTTTGCCGAAGAGCACTCCCGCAGCTGTTCCGAAAGCAAAGGCTGCAAGTCCGAGTATGACGATCTTGATCGTATTCAGATTGAGAAATGCCTCTGCGCTTGTCGTTGCTCCTACGGATGTACCGAGCAGTATGACTACTATATACATCAGAGAATTTGACGCGGTATCCTGAAGCTGGCGCACGACGCCGCTTTCGCGGAACAGATTGCCGAGCATCAGCATGCCGATCAGCGGGGCTGTCGAAGGCAGCAGCGTGCATACGATTATCGTTACTATGATCGGAAAGAGTATGCGTTCTCTCTTCGATACATCCCTGAGTTGCTCCATCTTGATGCAGCGCTCTTTTTCGGTAGTAAGCGCTTTCATGATAGGCGGCTGGATTATCGGCACGAGCGACATATATGAATATGCCGCGACCGCGATTGGCCCCATCAGCTGCCTCTGTCCGAGCTTCATAGCGAGGAATATGGATGTAGGTCCGTCCGCTCCTCCTATTATGCTGACAGCCGCAGCCTCCTCAGGGCCGAAGCCTATGAGCATGGCCAGGAAAAAGGCGCCGAATACGCCAAACTGTGCCGCGGCTCCGAGCAAAAAGCTCTTCGGATTGGCAATAAGAGGCCCGAAGTCTGTCAGGGCGCCGACACCGAGGAAAATCAGCGACGGCAGTATGGTCCACTCATCCAGCATAAAGAAATAATAAAGCAGACCTCCCTCCTCCATGATCGGAGGGTAAAGATTGACAAGCATCATCCCGAATGATATCGGAACGAGCAGCAAAGGCTCATACTGCTTGACTATGGCCAGATACATCAATCCCAGAGCGACAGCGATCATTATGACATTGCCGGCGCTCAGACTGAAAAAGGCCGTCTGATGAGCCAGATTCGAAAGTGTTTCTCCCATCCTGCGGCCTCCTATGATATATAAGCCACAGTCTGTCCGGATGCTGTAGTCTCGCCCTCTGAGACAGTGATCTGACTTACGGTTCCGGCTTTAGGCGCGACAACGGGGATCTCCATCTTCATGGCTTCGAGTAGTATCACGGTGTCACCGCTTTTGACCTGTTCGCCTTCGTGACTGACTATTTTGAATACCTTTCCGGATGTGCCGCAGACTACAGGTTCACCTTCAGTATTTGCAGGCGGAGCTGCCTTAGGCTTCGATGCATTTGTCTGCGGCTCTGCTGCCGCTGCCTTTGGAACCGATGCTCCGCCTTTTTTTTCGACCTCTACTTCGTACTCTGTTCCGTTCACCCTTACGATGTATGTTTCCATGTTGCCCTCCGTACATTCCTGACTATGTATTCATCGCTGTCATCTGCTCCACCCTCATCACGTATAGACTGATGTATTGCCGCCGTGATCACAGCGATAAGCTCCGGCGTTATTTCTCCGTCTGCAGATGCTCCTCCTGCCCGCGCAGCAGCCGCGTCTGCAGCAGGCCTGCGTTCTCTGCACAGTATTCCCATAAGCCATATACATACAGAAATAAATATCAGTATAAGGAACACTGTTCCCATGCCGAGCGCAGTATCTGTAAGCGCTGTTTTAAATATCTCTCCAAGACTCATATGATCACCTGCCTGCTCTATCTGCTGTTTATGAACGTCTGCAGCGCTCCGATGATGTACTTTCGCGAATCCTCAGGCGCAATTACCTTGTCTGCAAATCCATGTCTCGCGAGCGCAAGAGCATCTGACTGAGTGTCACGGTACTGCTTTTCGAGCTCCGGTGACCATCTGCCGAATATGACCTCTGTCGCCTGCCGCGGATCTACTATGCTGACATCCGCGCCCTCCCACATGAACACGTAGTCAGCGCTGAGGCCCTTTGAATTGAGCAGACTGTATGCGCTGCCGACTATGGATCCGGTAACGAGATTGATCTTTGGCACCCTTGCCTCTGTCAGCGATCTCAGCAGTCTGCCCGCAGAGCTCGGCAGATATTTCTCGTTCTCCGATGTCGTCTGATAGCCATCTGTATCTGTTATAGTGATCACAGGAATGTTGAAACGGCTGCACATGCCGATGAGCGACGCGGCCTTGTCGCATCCCTCGGAGGTGATGCGCTTCTCTCCGTCCACCTCATTGCACGCCGCAACGCCGACAGGCTCGCCTGCGATGCGCACAAGCGCAGTTATCATGTCCTGCCCCGAATCCGGGCTTGTTTCAAGTACATATCCGTCATCCGAAAGCTCAGCGAGCATAGCTCTCGCATCGCCTTTCAGAGAGAGTATTCCCGGACAGCTCCGGTTCAGCTCCTCATCGGAGACCTCGTTTATCCGCGGCGTAAAAGCACTGCTCGACGGCAGCAGATCGATGAGTCTGCCTATCTTTTCGACTATCTCCTCCCAGTCGTATTTACCGTCATCGACGGCGGAAACATACGGGTTATTGCCTATGGCATTCGCGACAACGCCCTGTGGATTGACAAAAATGCTCCCTCTGTCTTTTTCAATAAATACAAAGTCAGCCAGCTCTGCAGCTATGGACATTCCGCCTCCGCACTGTCCTATTACCGCCATTATCTGAGGTATCCTGCCCCTCGCCTCTGTCTGCCTCTTGTACAGCTTGGCAAACTGATAGAGCCCGTCCATTCCTTCCTCTATACGGAATCCCGCGCAGTCCAAAAGGCCTATCACAGGAGCATTAGCCTTCATGGCATGCTCATACAGGTCGACTATCTTACGCCCGTGCTGCTCGCCGAAGGTGCCGCCCATTACCTCTGCGTCCTGCGCAAATACGAAGACCAGGTTTCCGCCGATGGTCCCGTAGCCTGTGACTACTCCGTCTGATTCGACTACCGAATCAGGATGATAGAACTCGGTGAATCTCGCCGAGACGTGTTCCCCCATCTCCATAAAGCTGCCCGGGTCGAGCAGCTCCGCAACCCTTGAGAGTACCGCTGTCCTCTCATCACTCGGTATGACCTGCATATATTCCTCCTTATACAGTCAAACAAATCTGATTAATTACAGCCGTCCGGTCCTCTCTGCGAGCGCTCTGAACCAGGCTGCTCTCTCAGGCGCGTCAGGCCATGAATTCTGCACGCTGTCTGCAGGCATGTGCCATTTCCAGTTCCCTTCGGCTATTCCCGGCACGTTCATGCGCGCTTCATCTCCCAGCAGGAACATATCCTGAAGCTGCAGCATGGCCAGAACCGCCGGACTCCTGTATATCTTCTCTATATCGGTAAGAGCCTGCAGCGAGATCATCCTGCTATCCTGATACGGATACTGCTTCGAAAGGAATCCGACCAGAGTATCATTGTCATGAGTCCCCGCGTAAAATGCTCTTCGTTCGGCTTTTTCGGCCGGCATCTCCTCCATCTCGGAGGCCGAGAACTGCCATACATCCATTCCGCACAGGCCTGTCAGCCTTAAAAGGCTCAGGACTCCGTCATCCAGGTGGCCCAGATCCTCTGCAAGTATCTCCATATGATATCCGTCCGCGTCAAGAGCTGAACGTATTGCCCCGAAGAATTCAAGTCCCGGACCGTGCTGCCAATGCCCGTCGGCAGGTCTGCCGCCCTCCGGGATCGCAAAGTATTCGGACATTGCCCTGAAATGGTCAAGCCTCAGTATATCGAATCTCTCCGCGCACTGAAGTATCCTCCTGATCCACCAGTCAAATCCGCGCTCCCTGAGCCTCTCCCAGTCGTACAGCGGATTTCCCCAGTCCTGCCCGTCAGCACTGAAGCCATCAGGCGGTACTCCCGCGTGCATTCTCTGTCTGCCGTCATCATCCAGCAGGTATATATCTCTGTTTGCCCAGACATCCGCGCTGTCCGCTGCCATGTATATAGGCAGATCGCCCATCAGCTTCACGCCGCGCGAATTGGCGTAGGCTCTGAGTTCATTCCACTGCGCGCAAAAACGGTACTGCTGCATCTCGAGCTCATGCACCTTGTCCGCGTAGAGCGATACAAGTCTGCCGTAGGCCTTATGAGGATCAGCATTCCTGTGTTCCTCCGGCCACTCGTACCAGGCCGTGTCCCCGTGGATCTCCTTTAATACAGTATAAGCGGCATAGCCCTCGAGCCAGTACGCATTATCCTTTTTGAAAGCTTCAAATCCGCTTTCGTCCGGCAGCTCATCATAATTGATGAATGCAGGCTCTCCCGCAAATGCCGCGCTGCTGCTGTAAGGCGAATTGCCTGTACCGGCAGGGTTCAGAGGCAGCACCTGCCATATCTTCATCCCTGCGGAAGCCAGATAATCGACAAAATCTCTTGCAGGCTTTCCGAGCACCGGTCTGCCGAGAGAGCTGATGTGGCAGATAACGCCCGCGCTCCTCTCTTTGATATATCCGTCCGGGGCCTCATCCAAAATGCAGATGACCATTGCTGAGAGCGGATCC
>JAFRGH010000152.1 GCA_017433945.1 Mogibacterium sp.
ATTGGTCACGGTTTGGCCGCTATTTCCACCTGTCAACCGTGACCGGTGACTCTGAGCTAAGATTCCAAACCGCCGATTGGTCACGGTTTGGCCGCTATTTCCACCTGTCAACCGTGACCGGTGACTCTGAGCTAAGATTCAAGACCGCCGATTGGTCACGGTTTGACCACTATTTCCACCTGTCAACCGTGACCGGTGACTCTGAGCTAAGATTCCAAATCGCTGATTGGTCACGGTTCGATCGCTTTTTCCACCTGTCAATCGTGACTGGATGATATCTGCTGGATATATTGATTGTTTGATTTTACCCCATAGATGATTTCCTGTTAGCAGCTACAAAAAGAAGAAGCTCTGGGCCCTCCGCTATGCAGCAGTGGGTCGAGCCACTCCTATTTATATAAGATCAAATTGTATCTTCTGCACTCCGGATGGGCAGGGCCTTACATTATCAGTTCCACATCAATCAGTCCCAAAGCGATCAGTCCCAAAGAGGCTTCACTTCTTCTTCATCCGGGTCCTTTTTCAGAACTATATTGAGGATGATCGCTACTATCGCAGCCGGTACGATGCCCGAGCCGCCGAAGATGTAGCCTACGAATGCAGGCATCATAGCCAGTACGTTCGCTGTTGAGCCGAGACCGTAGCCGAGTCCGAGTGAAACCGCGACTATCGTTACCTCGCGGTTTCCGATGCCCTCCTTGGTGATGAGCTGTATTCCGCTTACCACGATGGATGCAAACATCATTACGGCTGCGCCGCCGAGCACAGACTGAGGCATCAGCTGCACGAGAGCCGCCAGCTTAGGGCAGAATCCGCACAGAACAAGGAAGATCGCTCCCATTGTGATGGCGTACAGATTCACTATCTTTGTCATTCCGACAAGACCGACATTCTGGCTGAACGATGTGTTCGGAAGCACTCCGAAGAGTGTAGCGAATGTCGATCCTATACCGTCGCAGGCAACGCCGCCCGACAGCTCCTTATCTGTCGCCTCGCGTCCGAGTCCTCCCTCGGTTATACCTGAGAGATCACCTATAGTCTCGACCGCGGTTACGACGAACATGATCATGATAGGTATGATCGCGCGCGCATCAAATACGAATTTTACAGGCATTATCTTAGGCAGGGAGAACCATGCTGCTGCGGCTACCTTGTCCCACTGAAGCACCCATGAATGTACAAGAGTCTCTCCGTCAACAACATATGTCGTATCGAGGAACAGCGACAGTACGGCACAGATGATATATCCGAATATAATTCCGAAGAGTATCGACGCTGCGGACCAGATTCCCTTTGCAAAATGCTTGAGTACGATTATGAAGATCAGCACAGCCAGGCCGATAAGCAGATTGGTCGGCGAACCGAAATCCTTATTGTTGTTGCCGCCGCCAAACGAGTTGATTCCTACGCTGATGAGCGACAAACCTATTGCTGTTACGACAGTTCCCGTGACCACACTCGGAAAGAATCTGCGAAGCGGCTTGAGCATGAAGCCGAGTATCATCTCAAATATGCCGCCTATAAAGCAGGCTCCGAGTATCGCGCCGTATGCTACGACTCCGCCTCCCATCGATCCGGCAACTCCGCTGCATACACCGATGAAGCCTGAGCTCGTTCCCATTACGCACGGCAGCCTTGCTCCTATAGGACCTATCGTCCACAGCTGTACCAGTGTTACAAGACCCGCGACGAGCATCGCGTTCTGTATCACCGGCACCATCATTCCCGAATCACCGAGCGAGCAGGCTCCGACTATTACAAGTATCGGTGTGAGGTTTCCCACAAACATTGCAAGCACGTGCTGCATACCCAGTATAATAGCTCTTCCTGTTGGAATACGGCCTTCCAGCTCATATTCCGATGTTATCTCTCCTAATCCTCTTTTTGCTTTGTCCTCCTGAGCAGACATATGATTTACCCCCTTTCCTAAGCTCAATACCTATTACAGGTATTACTATAAAGCAAAACCTGTAATAAATCCATTATTATCAGCCCTTTTTAGCAATACAAGTACACGGGACTTTAACCCGTCAGAGCTGCGCCATGCCCGGATTGCTTCAATCCTTGAGTCTCAATACGTCGATGAGAGAATATATTCTGACATGTCCGCTGGTTTTGACCGCCCGCAGCTCATTTTTTCTGACCAGCTGATCCAAATATTGTCTGCTGCAGTCAAGTTCTCTGCAGACCTCTGAGGTATCGAGCAGAAATGTTTTTGCCGCAGTGCGGAATTCATCGGTGGTGACAGGGATCTCTATTCCGTCGGCATATATTTTTTCTGCCGGAATATATCCACCTTTTTCGGTGCGCAGACCGAAGCCTCCCGGGAATATTTCTGTTTCTCCTGCTGCTTCCTCCATCTCATATATTTTCATGCTCCCGTCAGCGAATGCGGTCATTACAGCATCGCTCCGTATACTGACTGTGAATGTGATTTTTTTGTATCGCCTCTGTCTGACCCAGTCCGGAAGATATCTTTCATCTGCCGGTCTTACAGCGCAATCATCCTGCGAGCATCTTCCCTCGCCCAGAATCAGCAGCCGCAGCAAATTGTATTCCTTCATTCTGTTTTCACGCAAAACCATCCCGAGATTCTGCCGATCGGTAGGTATTACTCTTGATTCCACCCATCGTCTGCTCCATTCAGGATCTACCGTAAAAATGTTTCTATTGATAAAGGACGCCATAAAAATAGGAAAGTCTTCAGCTCTGACCCCGGGATTCAGCTCAATACAGTATTCTCCGCTCTTCTCAAGACAGAATAAATACCCGAGCTGTTTGTCTTCTCTCGACTCATCTATGATCTCAAATATCTTCATAATAACGCCACCTGTTCCATATGATCTCCCATATCTTATCTCTGTAGATCTGAGGTATTACTTCTTCCAGGCCTGCAAACAGCACGGCGCGATCTCTTTCCTCAAGCCGCCTCAATACCGGCTTTTCCCTCTCAGGTATCAGACTGAGATTATCCAAAGCCGATCTTGATCCGACATAGCTCTGAACAGGCTTATCATCCATCGGATCGAAAGCCCCTACCTCTTCGTCAGTCCTGCAGCTGTATACCAGTGATAGTCCATGGTCAAACAGAGGCGCCGGATGCGTAATACCTCTTTGCGAGTCACGCAGTATCTCTATGTTCGCGCCATGTCTGTCCCTGTTCAGTATCAGATAGTCAACGACCAGCATCCTGTAAATGTAATCGGCCCAGCCCATACGTCTGCAAAAGCTCAGGATAGACTCGCCTTTCTCTCGTTCAAGCTCATAATAATCATCAAGCGCTATTTTGCTGTCTCCTGGCTGCTTAAAATCCTCTGATACGCACAGATATGTCTCATGATCCTGTGAATCTATCGATATTACTGCATGAATCAGCTGATAATGAAGATGCTCTATCCCCAGTATTGTAAGAAGTCTGTCAACAATGATCTCGTTCACGCTCTCATGACCAGTTATGCCGTTTACAGAATCATAGCAGGACAGCTTATAATAGCGTTTTATTCCGCGGAATTTGTCATATGCTTTAAGATAAGATCCCGCCGTACCGGACGAATGCCTCACCCTTGCCCAGTTCAGGTACCTCAGATCCTGTATTTCATTAATGACATCCGGCTTCAGCATAGTACTCTCCTCTCCGTTACTATTTTCCCTCTTATATTTTGAATATATAGCAAATTGATTGACGATAGTCAAGTGATTTGCTTGACTATCGTCAATCAAATCACAATAATCAAAATGCCCGTCCCGAAGACTGTCCTCAAAACAAAAAAGCGGGTGCGAAGCCCACTACTTGATCCTTATCCGGATCAGTATTCCGGCTCGTGCCCGCTTTATTTGCCGCCATTTTATTTGCTGTAATTTACTTGCCGTCAGGGAAGCTTGTGAAATTGTCGTGCTCCATTTCAGGCAGCCCGTATCTCTCCTTCGCGTCGGCGAAGGCTTTGATCATAAACGCCATGTTCTTTGCGAGGTTACGCATGGTCTGCAGTCCCTCCGCGTCCTTTTTTACATCCTCCGCGGAGAAGCCGTGGACCTGGTTCCAGTAAGTGCTGGACGCGACCGGCATGCCGCTTATGGTGAAATATTTGTTGAGTACGTCGAAGGATGCCGTGTTGCCGCCGCGTCTGCAGCTTACGACTGCGGCGCCGACCTTCATATGAGTGTCGAACTGTGCGCTGTAGAACAGCCTGTCGAGAAAGGCGAGCAGAGTCCCGTTCGGCGAGCCGTAATAAACAGGGCTGCCGACGACAAGCCCGTCCGCCTCAGCGAATTTAGGCGAGACCTCATTTACCATATCGTCAAATACGCAGCTGCCCTTTGTCTCGCATGTGCCGCAGCTGATGCAGCCGCGTATGTCTTTGTTTCCTATGTGGATGATCTCAGTCTCCACACCCTCTGCATTCAGAGTGCGAGCGACCTCATCAAGAGCTGTCGCTGTGCAGCCGTTCGCCTTAGGGCTGCCGTTTATCAGTAAAACCTTAGCCATTTTCCGTATGCCTCCTATTCTCCTATCTCCTCCTGCAGCTCGTATCTCCTGAGCTTGCCTGTCCTCGTCCTCGGCAGCACGTGATCAACGGCTATCACATCATAGATCTGCTGTGAGCTCTGCAGCCCGCGGTTGTTTTTTTTTACCGCGGTCATGAGCACATCCCTGTCGCCGCCCAGGCCGCATACGAGCACTGCTCGGCCGCCCTTGCTGACTATACCGAGATCCGCGAATCCGGTCTCCTCCGCGAGCTCATCCTCGTATTCCGGACAGAATATCTTGCTCCCGTCCTCCATCAGCAGCACATCCTTTTTCCGCCCGGTCAGATGCAGCCTGCCCTTTTCATCCATAAAACCTATATCGCCTGTAAAGAATCTGTCACCGTCGAACATCGGTATCGCTCCGATATAGCCCTCCATCATGCAAGGCGTCGCGATCGTGACCTCGCCGTCCGGCTCGACCCTTATGTCCGAATCCGGACACGGGTACAGCGCAAGCGGCTCGTCCGGGTCCTGCGTTATAGCGATCCCGCTCGCGGTCTCGGTCAGTCCGTAGCCGAGATAGACATCTATGCCCTTTTCCCTGAGAACTGTGATAGTCGCGGGCGTGCAAGGCGCTGCGCCGATCAGCAGGGTCCTGAGCTCCGGATTGATCGCGTCTGCTTCTATCATTGCGGAAATCTGTGACGGTACTGCCGGCACTATCGTCGGACGGAAAAGCATCGCGTCGTCTGCCAGGCGGCCCGATCCGCGTCCGAGCGCAACAGCTGCTCCGTACGCCAGGCCCCACAGCAGGGAGCAGACGAATCCGTAAACATGCGCGAGAGGCAGTATCGAGAGTATCACATCCCCTTCTCCGCAGGACAGCATGCTCTGCCCGTTCCATGCGCTGGCACAAAGGGATCCGGAGGTCAGTCTGACTATCTTCGATCTGCTGGTCGTCCCCGAGGTAAAGAAGAGCAGCTCACCCTCTTTTCTCTTAAGAGAGATCCTGCCGCGGCTGTCACGGCGGGTCGACCTTTCCATCTTAGCCTCTTCGGCGGCGGCTGCCGCGTTTGCGGCGATATCATCCGGCACCATAGGGTCGGTGATGATCACATCAGCCCCCACTATCACATGCGCCAGAATGCTGACCACCGTTTCCACGCTGTGATCTGCTCTGACGACCTCGGCAAAGCCGCACATGGCACGGATATGCGCAGCCTCGGCATTTATCATATCCGCAAGCTCGGCATACGAGATCTCATGCTTCACACCATCATTGCCGCAGTAAATAATAGCCGGTCCGCTTCTGCTGACAAAATCGTCAGTAAGCTCTTTGAATGAGGTATATTTTTTGTACATAAATGTCACCTCGCTCGCTTCTGCTGCCTTAAAAGTACAAAGATTATATACTATTCCCGATAAGTTCTCTACATAAATCAACAATAATTTGACTCACTAAAAAAATGCATCCGTTTTCCCTGCCTGGGGAGCGGATGCATTGTCCTGCTGCCTATGCCTCTAACGTAAACTGATCCGCTGTCTTTGATATCAAGTGTTTGCCTGCTCTTAAGATGCCGCCCGGACAGTGGACCTTGATGACAGTATCAGGCCAGAACTGGG
>JAFRGH010000153.1 GCA_017433945.1 Mogibacterium sp.
ACGTACCGCAGATCCTGACACATGGTAAGGGTACTCCTGACAGATCGTCGATGACTCTGATCATGTATCTGAACAATCATCTGTTCAGCAAGAACTACGGCATGGCCGGCGCTGTATCAGTGGTACTGTTCATAATAGCTGCCATACTCTGCCTGATCGTATACTTTACGCTCAATGCTGATGATGACAGCAAAAAGGTCAGGAAGAGAGACAGGTTCAAACCGAGAGAGGAGGTGCTCAAGTAATGGAAAAGAAACCATCACAGGCGAGAACGGTGCTTGCATATATCGTTCTGATAATCCTCACATTCCTTTGTCTGTTCTTCTTTTATATACTGATCATCAACGCGACAAGGAATCACGCAGATATACAGAAAGGATTCTCGTTCCTGCCGGGACATTCGTTCATGCGTAATATGAAGAACGTGCTGAACGACGCGAACATACCGGTACTTTCGGGCATCAAGAACAGCCTGATAGTATCGACACTGTCCGCGCTGCTCGCAACTTATTTCTCGGCCCTGACAGCCTACGGACTGTACGCATATAATTTCAAACTCAAAAAACCGGCGTTCGTATTCATCATGCTGATACTGGTAATGCCTACACAGGTATCCGCGATGGGCTTCCTCAATATCATCACGAAGATGGGTATGCTCAACACGCTCTATCCGCTGTTCCTGCCGTCGATAGCGGCTCCGGCTGTATTCTATTTTATGTACAGTTACATGCAGTCGAGCCTGCCGCTCGAGCTGGTGGAGGCCGCGAGGATGGACGGCTGCGGTGAATTCAAGACATTCAACAGGATCGTAATTCCGATCATGAAACCGGCACTGGCCGTACAGGCGATATTAGCGTTTGTACAGAGCTGGAACAACTTCTTCATTCCTGCTCTCGTTATCTCGGATATCAGCAAGAAAACGCTCCCGATCCTGATAGCGGCACTCAGACGCGCGGACTTCCTCAAGTTCGACATGGGCAAGGTATACATGCTTGTCACGATCGCTATCGTTCCGATCATCATCGTTTACATAGCACTGTCCAAGTACATCGTTGCCGGTGTTGCGCTTGGCGGCGTCAAAGAGTAGGAGGAAAGCCATGGCTGGTATAGAATTTAAACATGTAGTAAAGACATACGACAACGGAGTGACCGTTGTACCTGATCTCAATCTGGAGATCAAAGATAAGGAATTCGTGGTGCTGGTAGGACCTTCGGGCTGCGGCAAATCGACTACCCTGAGAATGATCGCGGGACTCGAATCCATTACAAGCGGAGATCTGCTGGTCGGAGGCAAGAGGATGAATGCCGTACCGCCAAAGGACAGGGATATCGCGATGGTTTTCCAGAGCTACGCGCTCTATCCGCATATGAGCGTTTACAAGAACATGTCGTTCGCGCTTGAGCTTGCAAAGACGCCTAAGGATGAGATAGACCGCAAGGTGCACGCTGCAGCTGAGATACTGGGCCTTGAGCCTTACCTCGACCGCAAGCCTAAGGCTCTCTCAGGCGGACAGAGACAGAGGGTGGCGCTCGGAAGAGCTATGGTCCGTAATCCTGAGGTGTTCCTGCTGGATGAGCCTCTTTCAAACCTGGACGCTAAGCTGAGGACCGAGATGAGATCCCAGATCAGCAAGCTCCATAAGCAGCTGGGTACTACCTTCGTATATGTAACACATGACCAGACAGAGGCCATGACTATGGGCGACAGGATCTGCGTCATGAAGGACGGTATAATCCAGCAGTACGACACGCCGCAGAATCTGTACGACTATCCTTGCAATCTCTTCGTCGCGGGATTCATCGGATCGCCTCAGATGAATTTTATCGATGCGACGGTGGCTAAGATAGGAGACAGTTATGAGCTCTGCTTCGGTGATGTAAGACTTCAGTCCGATAAAAAGGAGCTTGAGCCGTATGCCGGCAAGGCTGTAAAGATCGGCATCAGACCTGAGGATTTCCACGCCGAAAAGCAGTTCTTCGCAGGCGGTAATGTCGTTGACGCTTTCATCGAGCTGAACGAGATGATGGGATCCGAATCGTATCTGTATCTGAACTACGGTGAAAACAAGCTTGTCACCAGAGTTCCGGCAAGATACGCGAAGCCGTCCGAGCAGAACATAGAGCTGGCGGTAGACCTCGAAAAGGTGCACGTGTTCGATATCGAGACCGAGCAGGCTATATGCCACTGATGCAAAATGATATGTAATGCTATGTAAAGATATATAAAGTTTTGTAAAGATATGCAATTCAAAATCCCCTGTATGCTTAGATGATGCGTGCAGGGGATTTTTGTACCGGAAAGTTCGCCGTCTATTATAAAGTCATTACTAAAAAATATATATCTGAAGCCTGTATGTCGTCCGGTATGCGCAAAGAGCCCGGAAATCAGTTTTGCGCATATATAAGCAAGCCGGAAATAGTATCCGGGATATTCTGCGCAGATGGAGGAAATGTAATCCAATATCATGATATTCCAATTTAGAATAACATGATATTAATTATATTCATTAGCGAATGTCATGACAAGCCTGTATTATACAGACATGAACAAAGAAACCATAAACAAAGCGGACATCGAGATGATTATTAAAAATATGGAGGCGGCAGGGTGCAGCTCTTCGGATATCGACAGGGCAAGAGCGATGCATGACGAAGGTCTGGATAAAGAGCTGATCAGCTGCCTTCGCAAATGCAGATGCAGCCTTGTGGAGGAAATGCATGAGACCCAAAGACGCGTCGACAGGATGGATCATCTTATACGGCTGACGGAGCGCAGCTGATTTATCGGCAGACGTCAGCATATAGATAGCACAAGTACATAAGCGGGATATTAAAACAAGCAATTAATTGGCACAGATTATAAGCATAGGATTAAAGGAGATTGAGGAAATGATGAAGACTGAGGAATTGAAACTGGTACAGGAATGGGACAAGGCTCATTCGTATTATTTCGGCAGGGATGCTTACGAAAATATGATCAAAGACAGCAAGTATGCTGATAATAAGGAATTCATGACCATAGAGGGCGCAGTACATACAGATCTGTACGATGGCGGCAAGGATGATGTCATTCCGTTTGACAAGCTCGAGTCATTCTTCGCGGAGCATCTGAAATAAAGACTAAGTACAGCCGTCAGAATAGCCCGGTACTATCGCTATAAGCCGTAATCAGGGTCAGCGTTAAGGGAGAGATCATGAGAAAATATTATAAATTTGTGATCGCGATTTGCGCAGTGATGCTGGCATTCGCATCGATGACAGCCATGCCGGCAGATGCCGCGGATAAAACTGCGGTAAAGGTCAAGGTAGGAAAAAAGACCTTCAATGCTGAATTCTACAGCAACAAAACAAGCAGGAAGCTGCTTAGGAAGCTTCCTCTAAAACTGAAGATGTCGGAGCTTAACGGCAATGAAAAGTACAAATATCTTGACTTTGATCTGCCGACCAATGAAAAGGCTCTATCTGAGATAAAAGCCGGTGACATCATGCTTTACGGATCGGATTGTCTGGTGGTGTTTTACAAGTCATTCAGCACCTCATACAAATACACCCGGATCGGCCGTATCAAAAATGTAAAAGGTCTGAAAAAGGCTGCCGGCAAAGGAAGCGTGACTGTAAAATTCAGTAAAAAGCAGGCATAATAATCAGTGGTGACAATCAGTATAAACTGTAGTAAAATTCCTCTGCCTGAACGGGCAGAGATTTACTTTAGGAGAGAATACATGGAATACAGGAAGCTTGGAAATACAGGTCTCGATGTCAGCGTTATCGCGATGGGATGCGAGGCTTTTGTAGAGGATAACAGCAGGGCGAAGACTTTTCTTGATATAGCGGAGGCTAACGGAGTCAATTATTTTGATCTCTTCTCGCCCGATCCGGCTGCGAGAAGCGCGCTCGGGGAAGCCCTTAAGGGGAGACGTGACAAATTTATAATACAGTCGCATATTTCATCTGTGTGGAAGAACGGTCAGTACGAGAGGAGCCGCGACCTTGACGATGTGAAAGCGGCTTTCGAGGATTCTCTCGAGAGACTCGGAACTGACTATATCGATGTAGGAATGATCCATTACTGCGATGCCGACAGCGACTGGGATACCATAAAGGCGAACGGTATCGTTGAGTATGCCAGGCAGCTCAAGGCTGAGGGAAAGATCAGACACATAGGGCTTTCGTCTCATAATCCGCAGGTGGCTATGAGAGCCATTGAGGAGGGAGATATAGAGGTGCTGATGTTCAGTGTGAACTATGTATATGATATGCTTCCGGGAACTGAGAATGTCGATGACCTTTGGGCAGACGAGGTGTACGAGGGCGGATTTGAGAACATGGATCCTGACAGGCAGAGGCTTTACGAGCTGTGCGAGAGCAAAGGCGTCGGAATAACTGTCATGAAGGCGTTTGCCGGCGGTGATATACTCGATGAAAAGCTGTCTCCTGCAGGCGCGGCGCTGACTCCTGTTCAGTGCATAAGCTATGCTTTGTCAAGACCGGCGGTCGCGACGATATGCAGCGGAGCGAGAAATGAAGAACAGCTGATGCAGAGCATCGCGTACTGTGACGCCACAGATGAAGAGAAGGACTACGCGGAATCGTTCGCGAATTTCCCGAGAGTGAGCTGGACGGGGCACTGCATGTACTGCACGCACTGTCATCCGTGCCCTGCCGAGATAAGCATAGCAGACGTCCATAAATTCATGAATCTCGTGATCGCCCATAACGAGTCAAACGGCATAATGGAGGGCTCGGAGGGATTCAGGGTGCCGGACACAGAGCGCGAGCACTACCGCGTGCTTGAGCATCACGCGGGCGACTGCCTGCAGTGCGGCCTCTGCGAGACACGCTGTCCGTTCGGAGTCGGGATACGCGAAAACATGAAGCACGCAGTCAAGATATTCGGATATTGATCAAATAAGCACAGCCATACCGTCCCCGGCGACTCATATGAGTCATTGGGGCCGGTTCTTTTTGACTCATTTCGGAGCGTGCTTTGCAGAACATTTCGGATTGTTTCTGTAAGAATTCTTTACATCAGCGCTTTAGCGTGCTAAAATGCTGGTGTACTTAAGCTGAAAAGAAAACGACAGGATATTAAATAACTCAGGGAGGGGAAAATAATTATGAAGAAATTACTCACACTGCTTCTGGTACTTGCTATGTCGATCACTATGCTTACAGCATGCGGAGGCGGTTCTTCCGATACCGGTTCTTCGGACAGCGGCGAACAGTACGGAAAAGGCTATGTGTTCAAGCACGGCTTTGACCTCGACTATCCGCCTTACTCATACAGAGATGACAGCGGTGAGGTAGGAGGCTTCGACGTGGAGATGGCTCAGGCCGTCTGCGAATACTACGGCTGGGAATACGAAGCCGTTCCGTTCAACTGGGACGCGAAGGATGCCGAGCTCAACGCCGGAAGCTGCGACTGCATCTGGTCGGGATTTACTCTGAACGGCAGAGAGGACGATTATCTCTGGAGCAAGCCATATTCCGACAACACTCAGAAGATAATGGTCAAAAAGGACTCCGGCATCGCATCGCTTAAGGATCTTGCCGGCAAGAAGGTCGGCGTTCAGACCGCGACATCCGCATATGATATGCTGCAGAGCGAAGAGGAGGGGGGCCAGAAGAAGCTGGCTGACAGCTTCGCGTCGCTCGAGGTCTATGAGACCTACACCATCGCCTTCAACGATCTTAAGGCCGGTGCGATCGATGCCGTCGCGATCGACGTTACAAGCGGAAACTTCCTCATGAATGATGAGGAGGGATATGCTTACCTCGACGAGGATCTCGGCAGTGAGGTATACGCAATAGGATTCCGCAAGGATGACACAGAGCTCTGCGAAAAGATAAACGCGGCCCTCGATGCTCTTGCCGAGGACGGAACGGTTGAGAAGATCGCAGCCAATTATCCTGAGATCAAGGATTACATCACACTTGGCAAATAGTTTTCAGAATATAGACAGTCAACGGAGTAATAACGGCTGCGTTGCCCTCAGATCCATGGCAGCAGCCGTTTTCTTACGCGAACTTAAACCTGAGTGAACTGAAACCTAAGTGAACTTAAGCGTATGCGAACTGAAAATATGAAATCACAGAGAGGTAGGTATTAATGACCTTTTCAACAATGCTAACAACGATGGCAGACGGTATGCTTAAGACAGGAGCCATCTTTATCCTGACTCTTGTAGGCTCGCTGCCTCTTGGAATGATAGTGGCGCTGCTGCGCAAATCGCGCTTTGCCGCAGTGCGCGGCATCATCAGCGTCTAGAGTTCCGTCATGCGCGGTACGCCGCTGATGCTGCAGCTGCTCGCGTGGTATTTCGGCCCGTATTAACTCTTCGGCTGGAACATAGGCAGCTGGCTCTTCCCGACTCTGATAGTCGGCTTCGTTCTCAACTACGCGGCATATTTCGCTGAGATCTACCGCGGCGGCATAGAGTCTATCCCGATCGGTCAGTACGAAGCGGCCGAAGTCCTCGGATACACCAAGACCCAGACTTTTATGCGGGTCATACTGCCGCAGGTCGTCAAGATTATCATGCCTTCGGTGACAAACGAGGTCATCACTCTGGTCAAGGATACATCGCTTGCGTTCACTCTCGCATATCAGGAGGTGTTCTCGCTTGCAAAACAGATATCCGCATCACAGACATCGTTCATGCCGTTTGTGATCGCCGGCGTATTCTATTTTGTGGCCAATTACGTTGTTGAGATAATAATGAACCGCATCGAAAAATCGATGGATTATTATAAATAGGGGGCTGACGGAATGATACTGGAAATGAATAATATTGAAAAGCATTTTGGCAGCCTGGAGGTCCTGAGGGACATCAGCTTCGGCGTGGACAGCGGCGAGGTCGTGAGCATTATCGGCCCGTCAGGATCCGGCAAATCCACATTGCTGAGGTGCGCGACATTTCTCGAGACCATAGACGGCGGAGAAATACTGTATATGGGTCAGAAGGCGGCCCATACTGATATAAGCGGAAATGCGGTGTACGTGCCGCAGCATGAGCTGCGCAAATTCAGAGGATATTGCGGTCTGGTGTTCCAGCAGTTCAATCTCTTCCCGCACTACAGCATCCTCAAAAACATAACGGATGCGCCTGTACACGTACAGGGGCGAAGCAGAGATGAGGCGGAGGAAACTGCGATGGAGCTGCTCGGCACGATGGGCATTGCTGACAAGGCAAAATCATATCCTGCTCAGCTGTCCGGCGGTCAGCAGCAGAGAGTCGCAATTGCCCGCGCCCTCGCGATGAAGCCGGAAATACTTTTCTTTGACGAGCCTACATCGGCCCTCGATCCTGAGCTTACGGGCGAGGTCCTCAAGGTAATAAGACAGCTTGCCGAGGAAAAGATGACAATGGTGGTCGTAACCCACGAAATGCCGTTCGCCAAAGCGGTAAGCAACCGGGTGATCTTCATGGACGGCGGCGTCATAGTCGAGCAGGGCGATCCGCGAGAGGTCTTCGACAACCCGAAGGAGGAGAGAACGAAGCAGTTCCTGAGAGTCTTCGAGCGCTGAGTCAATGACTGAGTCAAAAAGAATCTGCTCTATTGACTCATTCCGGATGATTCTGCTTAGTTACGGCGGCTCCGGCGGTCCTGTATCCAGGCCGGAGCCAGTATCGATACGAGTATGAGGAATGATCCTGCCAGCATGGACGGGGTCATTTTTTCGTGAAGGAATACGACTCCGAGCACCGCGGCCGTGAGCGGATTAAAGACAGCGAGTATGCCCGCGCGTTCAGGTGTAGTGTATTTCTGTCCGAAAGGCTGAATCGTAAAGCCGACGCCGCTGCAGATCACAGCGAGCGCCAGCACGGCGCCCCACTCGGTGCCGGTCTGCGGCAGGCGTATTTCTTCAAATATGAAGGCGCCTATATATGCGAAGATGGCGATGAATAGAAGCTGATAAACTGCAACGACTTCAAGATCATCGTTCTTGGCTGCTGTGTCTGTGACTATTACGGTCATTGA
>JAFRGH010000154.1 GCA_017433945.1 Mogibacterium sp.
GCTTGAGCTTGACCTTTTTGTCGAGCTCGTTGTCCCTGATCTTCTTGACCGTTATCTTGGTGTCAAAATACCCGAGGACATCAAGATCGATATCCACATCTCCGTCTATCTTGATTATGTCCTTTTTGCCGTATTTGGTGCTGCTGGCACGCTGTATTATGGCTACTGTGCAGTCCACCTTGTCGAGCCCGAGCAGATTATATATCTCCCAGCCCTTGCCTGCCTGTATGTGATCCAGAACTATGCCGGTCGTTACTCCATCTATATTCATAAATGCCTCCCTTTTCAGCTATTTCATCCCAAGCAGGAACAGTATCAGTGCCATGCGTATATATTTACCCATCAGAGCCTGGTAGAAATACGCTGCTCTAGGGTCGTCATCCACATCTGTAGATATCTCGTTGACACGAGGCAGCGGATGCATGACTATCATGTCTTCCTTTGCGGGTTCGAGCATTCTGCGCCTCAGAATAAAGCTGTCCTTGAGTCTTATATAGTCCTCCTCGTTGAAGAAACGTTCTCTCTGAACTCTGGTCATATACAGAACATCGAGCTGAGGTATAGCATCATCGAGGCTTCCCGTCTCGCTCCACTCGACTCCGGCGGCATCAAGCTTTTCCTTCATGTAGCTCGGAAGATCCAGCTCTTCAGGTGAGATCATGATGAACCTGATATTGTCATATCTCATCATAGCTTCGATCAGCGAGTGTACCGTGCGGCCGAATTTGAGATCGCCGCAGAGTCCGATGGTGAGATCTTTCATCCTGCCCATTTTGCGGTGTATCGTCATCAGATCGGTGAGGGTCTGAGTAGGGTGGAAATGACCTCCGTCGCCCGCGTTTATGACCGGCACCATAGCGTGATTGGCAGCGACAAAAGGAGCGCCCTCTTTAGGATGCCTCATAGCTATGATATCCGCGTAGCAGCTGGCCATAACTATGGTATCCGAAACGCTCTCACCCTTGGAGGTGGAGCTGGACGATGCCTGGTCGAATCCCAGCACATTTCCTCCGAGCTCCATCATCGCGGCAGTAAAGCTGAGCCTTGTTCTGGTGCTCGGTTCAAAGAATAAAGTTGCCAGCTTTTTGTGAGCGCATATATCCTGATAAAGCTCCGGATGATCGATTATGTCATCCGCGACATCTATCATGTGGTCAATCTCATCCACCGAAAGATCGGTGATATTGATCAAGTGACGCAGTTCGTTCATATATTTCCTCCCGTTAATCTCCGGCATGCAGCCGGCTCACAAATGGCTTGACGGCCTGACGAGAAAGGCCGCGTTGTGTCCCGTATGAGGATACCACAAATACATGTGGCTTTTGTGTGTTTTTTGGGATAATGCGCCAATAGAGGACGTGAGCCAGAGGGAAGGCGGTCCATGAGTCAATGGGGACTCGCAGTCAGTTTTTGCTGAGGTATTCTCTGCATTTTGTGTTCGCGGCGTCTGCGAGGCGCTGCTCGTCTATATTGCAGAGCTCTCCGTCTTTTACGGTAACCTTACCGTTTACCATTACGAGGTCTGCAGGGCATTTGTAACCGACCGTTCCGAATATGCCTGAAGGGTCGAGATCCGTGCCTGTGAGCTCAAGCCTGCGGCTGTCTATCATAAAGAGATCCGCGCATTTGCCCTCGGCTATCTGACCGATGTCGTCACGGCCGAGTATGGAAGCGCTTCCTCTTGTCGCGATCTTAAGTATGTCGTATGCCGAAACAGCATCATTTGAATATCTGAGCCTCTGCAGCAGGAAAGCGACACGCATTTCCTCCATAAGAGATGAACCGTCGTTGGATGCCGAGCCGTCGACCGCGAGTCCGACCGGGACGCCGAGCTTTACCATTTCGGATATGCGTGCTATGCCTGATGAGAGCTTCATATTGGAGATAGGGCAGTGCGCGACGCCTGTCCCGGTATCCGCGAGCAGCTTCAGCTCCTCATCGTTAAAATGTATGCCGTGCGCGTACCATACGTCTTTTCCTATCCATCCGAGACTCTCCATGTATGCAAGCGGTCTCATACCTTCGCGCTCCAGCATAAAATTCTCTTCGTCCATGGTCTCGCAGAGGTGGGTGTGCAGCCTGACCTTGTACTGGCGCGCCAGTACAGCGCTCTCCCTCAGGAGATCCGCGGTCACCGAGAAAGGTGAACACGGAGCGAGGGCGACTCGGTGCATGGATCCGTACGAATCATCGTGGAAGCGTTCTATCGCGTCCTGTGAATCCTTAAGTATCTCGTCAGTAGTCTGGACCACGCTGTCAGGAGGGAGACCGCCGTCCTTGACGCTGAGATCCATTGAACCGCGGGATGCGTACATCCTCATGCCGAGCTCATCTGCCGCAGCGAACTGAGCCTCGAGCAGATCGCCCGAACCGTGAGGGAATACATAGTGATGGTCGAAGCATGTGGTGCAGCCGTATTTCATAAGCTCACCCATGGCGGTAAGCGACGAGAGCCTGATGACCTCAGTGTCGAGAGTCTTCCATATCTCATAGAGGTATTTGAGCCACGGGAAAAGCTCCATATTCTGAACATCCGGGATATTACGAGAGAATATCTGATACAGATGATGGTGGGTGTTGATAAGACCCGGATAGCAGTACATCCCTGTCCCGTCGATCACCTCATCGCAGCCTGCTTCATCAAGAGCCTCCTGCGAGATCCTTTTGAACAGCCCGTCCTCGATCAGTATCGAAGCGTCCTTAAGCATGCGATCCGAATCGTCACAGGTCACAATACAGGCAATATTCTTTATGAGTATTTTGCTCATCATCCTACCTCCTATTAATAATATAAGGGGCTCATTAAACGTCTATATTTTGCCGAGACCGCGGAGGATCTTTTCCGGCGTCATAGGCCAGTCTCTGATCCATACGCCGCACGCGTCGTGTATCGCGTTGCCTATGGCAGGCGCGGCTCCGTTGCAGGCGATCTCGGATATAGACTTGGCGCCGAACGGTCCGAAATCGTCGACCACATCGACGAGTATGGACTTGAAGTCCTCAGGCTGCTCGCTTATCATCGGAGCGCCGTAATCTGTCATGTTGGCATTGATGCATACGCCGTTTTCGTCGAGTATCATGTCCTCGTACAGGGTGTGACCTATCGATTTGAGGGCTGCTCCGTACATCTGGCAGAGCGCTATCTCCGGATTGATAGGAGTGCCCGCATCCTGCAGAGCGTAGAATTTTTGTACGACTATCTCGCCGGTCCTGATGTTGACCGCGACCTGAGCGAAGTGAGCGCCGTAAGGCACGGATGACGCCGCCGTAACGAACACGCCGTGACCTACCATTTCTCCTCGTCCTGTTCCGCTGCATGCGGTATGCGAGAGCTCGTAGTAGCTGAGAGTCTTGTCCGTTCTGAGCGAGTGGACCTCGCCCGGCCAGCGCAGCTCGAGATCATCCTTATCCTCCTCCATCTGGAGAGCGGCTTCTGTGAGCATGGCTTCTTTGAGCTTTTTGGTCGCTTCAAGTGACGCGTTGCCGGAGAAGAACGTACCGGAGGATGCGTATGAACCGGTGTCGAATACCGAGCCGTCGGTATCTCCGGAAAGTATGGTTATCCTGTCCATATCTATGCATATGAGCTCGGATACTATCTTCGCGGAAATAGTGTCGAGGCCGGTCCCTATGTCAGCGCCTCCGCTGTGGAGTATGACATTGCCGTCGGTCGTCAGCTTGGCAAGCGCCTCTGCGTGGTCGAGTCCCGGCAGACCCGAACCCTGCATGATCATGGCGAAGCCCTTGCCGACTCTCCAGTCAGGTCCCGGGGCCTCTTCCTTTTCGCCCCATCTGATCATGTCGCAGCCTTTTTGTACGCATTCAGCCAAGCCGCATGAACCTACAGGAACGACATTTCCTTCGCGTCCTTCGCCGAGGCCCTTGAGGATCTCGAGCATATAGCCCTCTTCGACGTGATTTTTGAGGACCATGTCCTTATAATCGACGCCGAGCTTTTCGGCGAGCTCACACATTGTCATCATCAGACCGTAGGTTCCCTTCGGCGTGCCGTAGCCCTGGTAAGCTCCGGCAGGAGGGCAGTTGGTGTAGTATATCTCGAGGTCATACGCCATGTTGTCGCATTTGAAGAGCGGAAGCGTCTTGGAGCAGCTGTTCATTGGCACTGTGAGGCAGGGGTTGCCGTAAGGACCTGTGTTAGCGCGTACCTCCATGACTATGGCCGTGCTCTTCCCGTCCTTGGTGCCGCCCATCTTGATGCGGGCGCGCATAGGATGCCTTGTAGAGTTGGCGATGAATTCCTCTTCACGGGTATTGTGATAGAGCACAGGCCGTCCTGTCACGTATGCCGCGTATCCGGTCAGATCCTCGACCAGGATGTCCTGCTTGGATCCGTATCCGCCGCCGACTCTCGTTTTGATCACGTGTATGCGGTTTTCAGGCAGCCCGGTCACCCATGAGCAGATCCTTCTTACGTGGAAAGGCACCTGAGTCGATGCGTAGACTACGAGCCTGCCTGCTTCCATTTTTGCGAAGCATATATGCGTCTCGAGCGGAGTATGCTGTATCTGTGTTGTCTGGAATGTATGCTCAACTATTGCGTCTGCTTCGGCAAATCCTTTTTCGAGATCGCCTATGCCTCCGCGGTTCGAAGCGGCTAAATTGCGCTGCACGTCGGCATGGAGAGGGAACTGGTAGATGACCTTGCCCTCTCTCGGGTCCTTTGATGCGCGGGCGTTGTATTCGTCAAGGTCGTCAGGAGCTCCGGCTCTGTATTCGACCGGACCTGCATGGACCAGAGGAGCGCCCTCGGCCATAGCCTCCTCTACAGTAAATACTGCAGGGAGCACCTCGTAATCGATCTTTATAAGGTCGCGCGCCTTTTCGGCTGCCTCGAGGGTCTCCGCTATGACGGCTGCGGCTCTGTCGCCGACATGCCGCATCTTCATATTGAGCAGTCTCCTGTCATGAGGCGACGGCTCAGGTTCGCCCTGACCGGCCTGCATGTAGTGAGTCTCAGGCGTGTTGTACGGCGTGAGTATTTTGATCACTCCCGGAACCTTTTCGGCTTCCGAGGTATCTATGCTGTTTATATACGCGGACGCATACGGCGAACGCTTTACGACCATGTAGCAGGTATCGCTGTCGACAAAATCCTCGACGAAGGCTCTGCCGCCGCTTACGAGCTGCGGGCCGTCTATTTTCGCGCCGGGTTTTCCTATCACCCTGCAGTCATCCATGAATGAAGGGGCGATCTCGCTCTCATATTTACCTTCCTTCATCTTTTCGAGCGCGAGCTGCACGGCAAGATAGTAATGCTCGTAGCTCGCGTCACGGATAAAGATGCCCGAAAGGCAGTCTTTTATGTCCTCGCGGCTCGGGTCCGGCACATTTTCGAGAAGCCATGTCAGGAGGAGGGCAGTCGCAGGTGAATTGTATGCCGACTGTACGACTCCGGCGTCTATAAGAGCCTGCTGGACTATAGTGAGATTCTCGGTATTGCCGAGCCCGTCCGGGGTGACTATCTCACAGCCGTCTATCTCTCCTGCCATCATGAGATTGGACATTACCGGCATTCCGTCGACGAGAACGGTGTCACTGCCGCAGAATCCCTCGGCGTCATCACTGTCTCTGACCGCAAAATGGCCCTTGCTGACAAGGAAATCTCTCAGCCTCATGCAGGGATCGACTTCATATGATCTGTCTCTTCCGTTTATCCGGCAGCTGATCTTCATTTCGCGCATCCTCCTTTCCCGTTATTATCTGCATTCAGCTCTTCATACATCAGGGCAAAGCTTATGCCTGTCAGATACCTGCGGTAGTCCGCGCTGCCGTACAGGAGATCATCATCAAGATGTATATCAGCTTTATTTTTGACAAATGTGACTATTTCATCCTCGCTCATGCGGCGCCCACTGAGCTCTGCAGCGAGGTCATCGAGCATATATATTCCTGAATTTTTTACAGCCGCGCATGCAGTGTACCTGCCGCCGGCAAGTGAAAGAGAGGCTGTCAGCCTCGCGTGGCTCTGCGCAGTGTTGGCGCTGCGGTAAGACCTGACAAGGATATTCCTTGCAGGGAAGCATACAGCGGTAATAAGCAGACCCTCGTATTTGTCTTTGTCAAATACATAGTCTTTTACGGAAACTTCGCAGCTGCCGTTCTGACCGAGCAGACTTACGCGGGCTGATGCTGCAATAAGCGTCGGTATGAGAAATGAATCATCGCGGCGTATCGCGATATTGCCTCCGATAGTAGCCATATTGCGTCTGGTGCGCGATGCCATAAAACGAAGGGATTCTTTTATATATCCGGGTACGAGTTCGCAGTCCGCGAGCTGCTGGAACGTGCATGCCGCGCCGGCACGGATCGTATCCCCGTCTGTTTCGATACCTGTCATTTCGGGTATGCGGCGAATGGAAACATAAGAATCAGCTGAAACAAGGGAGCCAAGTCTCATGACCTCTGTCCCGCCTGCCATATAGATGTTTTGTGCGTTTTTTGATGCGACGGCTTCTGCAGGGGTGCCTGCGATTATGAGCTTATCAGCCATCTGATCACCTCCGTATGATCTGTGAGTCAATGGGGACGGCTCTTTTTGACTCGTTCGCGAATGAGTCAAAAAGAGCCGTCCCCATTGTCTCACCGGTTGCAGACCGAATGAGTGGTCTCTCTCATTCAA
>JAFRGH010000155.1 GCA_017433945.1 Mogibacterium sp.
ACGATTATGAATCCGAGGGCGATAGCTACACACACAAGAAAAAGCCGTCTGCCGTTCTCGTGATAGCTGAGCCGATCGTCCATGATGATCGCGTATACAGTGAGATATAATGTTGAACTCGGTATGACAGGTAGAATGAATGTAGTAAGAAATATGCTTGGCGGCGTGTTTATTATGAGAGAAAGAAGATTGGCAAAGAAAGCCGCTCCGCATGCCGCCATCAGTGTTGCCGTAAAATAATTGCCGTCCGCAAGCTTCAGGCTTATCAGATATGTGACGCGCGTTATGAGTGCGCCGATCCCCGAATATAATATGATCCAGCCCCTGCAGTTTGCGACGATCGCAAAGCCTATGCATCCGCCGATGCAGGCTATCATCTGAACGGTCTGGCTCTGGACGACCTCCTGCCTCTGGATATGCTCGAGAACCTTCTCTCCGAAGGTGAGCAGCGCCAGCGATATCCCTATAGATATTCCCATAGCGCCAAGCAGAGATTCCATAAAGTCCGTTACTCCGGACAGAATATTCTCATGGAGCAGATCGCTCATTCCGTTCGTGATCCCGAATCCGCTTATCAGGAGCATTATGATACCGGCAGTCATGGACGTAAGGCTCCGGCCCGCCCCTGCTATCATTGCCATGATCGCAAGGACCTCCATCAGGTATGCGAGCAGAGTGTTGTATATCAGAGGATTCCTCTCCTGCCTGCCTATACGGTCCTTCAGGAATGCGATCAGGATGGCGCATATGCCGACGATCGCAACATCCTGTCGGTAGCCGTTAAAGAACATAGTGAAGTTTGCAGCACCGAAGGCTCCCGCCAGAAAGAGTATGACCTTTTTGTATTCAGGCCCGTTCTCTATACGCCCGAATTCTCTCTCTACCTCATCCGGACCGGGTGTGTCCCTCAGCATGCGCTCCGACAGAGCCGACAGCTTTTCAAGCTTGTCCATGTCGTATTTTTTAGGAGGCACCTCTTTGATCTGGGTGTACATTTTGTCTTCCTGTGTGCAGACAGTTGCCTCAATGTCGCTGGTCATCACCTTCAGGTCGCAGGATTTGAAACCGTACGCATCAAAAACGACCCGGAGCCTGTCTTCGACCAGCCAGACCTCAGCGCCGGTTTGTACGAGCCTGCGCCCAAGCTCAAGTATTACCGAGATCGTCTTATGCGTATTTGTGATCATTGTTTAAAGATACTTTGCTGCAACACAAAAAAACTGCCCCTTTTATTTGATAAACATATCACGGGGACTGTCACAGCACTGTCACAAATCAGCTGCTGCCTCTTGCGGCCCCGTGTATTCCAGACACAGCATGGTCAGGTCGTCGAACTGCTGCGCTTCTCCCACAAAGCCGTCAACGGCCCGGCGCACGGTCTCCAGAAGGGTCTCCGGCGATGCATCAGGATCGCTATTCAAAGCATCCAGCATACGCACGCACGTGAATAATAAGTCTTAGACCATGTAATCGTCAATGTAATTTTCGGTATTATGTATATTTTTACCGATAATTGCGCTATTAAAGTGACCCTCATGATTATAT
>JAFRGH010000156.1 GCA_017433945.1 Mogibacterium sp.
GTCGTAACCAATGACCTCGCCGATGTGGGTCAGACCTACAACGACACCGGTTCCATTGGAATTACGCAGGCCCCTCTTGACTTTGTTTTCTATATACAGTTGTTCCGGGATCTGGTTCCTCGCGGCGAGGTTCTTCGCCCCGTCCGCATAAAAAGTATCCGCAGAGCTCATCTCCTGCTTGCGGTTACCTTTCTTGACCACATCTCTTTTTATTCTCAATTTCTCAAGCATTGCACACCCCTTGCATTTTACTTATTTAACGGATTAAAGAGGTAGCAGTATTATATCACAAATCATATTTGCGCGAAAGTATCGCGACCGTGCCCTACTTGAATGTCAAATTAACAGTGATAATATCCTCTACCGACTCTACCCTGTCCGCGTTGATACTGATCTCGCCGCTTGCCAGGCTCTTGTAGACTGCGTCATACTGCGCCTGGGTCAGGTTCTTCAGATGATTGTTCTTAAGCTCAAGACCGATACCTTCGTTGCTGGCATTGAACGGCAGAACGATGCCGCCCGGGAACTTGCCCTTCGAATATCCGTCCAGTATCTCCTTCAGCGCGCCTCTGAGTCCATAGATAGCCGATGTGATGACAGTGTCGGACTTGCCGCTCTGGTCAGTGCAGCTTCCGATGACTTTGCCATCCTTGGCTTCCGCCGCCTCGATAACG
The DNA here is from genome assembly GCA_017433945.1 of Mogibacterium sp. Taxonomy (GTDB): domain Bacteria; phylum Bacillota; class Clostridia; order Peptostreptococcales; family Anaerovoracaceae; genus Crickella. Next base: position 675 of record JAFRGH010000156.1, read on the forward strand.
GCATCCTGCACGTTGCTTCCCGCAGCGAATATCACCTGAGCGCCGTCGTCATACATCCTGATTGCTTCCTTGTAGACTGCCTCTCTGTCAGTGCCGTCGCAGTACTTGTAGTCCATGGTTACAGTCGTTCCGAGTTCGCCCGCTGCTCTCTCGGCGCCCTTGACATATCCGCATCCAAAAGCTTTAATGTCAGCCGCCTCGCTCTGTCCGATGAATCCCAGTTCCGTGGATCCGTCGATGACCGCCGCGTATCCTGCCAGATAGCCCGCCTGCGCGGAATCAAAGTCTGCCGCGACCGTATTCTTCATGAGCAGCGATTCGCCCTTATCCGGATCGGTCGAGGACGCGTCCAGCATTACGAAATCAATCTCAGGATACTTCTCCTGCATATTGTAGACCGCATTGGCCATCATGCTGTTGTCGATAATCACGACCTTGGCGCCTTTGTTTTTGGCCGCCTTGATTGCCTCGATGTACGCCGCGTCAGTCTGTTCAGTGGCTTTGTAGTATTTGTGCGAGATGCCGTGAGTGCCGCCGAATTCCGTAATCGCGTTCCACGCCGTCTCGCTGTGCCCGCCGTCCATGACGAGGCTGTCGTCAGTAACGAGGGCTATCTCGTAATCTATGTTCTCCTCAGGAAGAGCCTCCTCTTCGCTTTTGCATCCGCCAAGCAGCATCGTCAGCGCAAAAGCAACGATGACGCCGGTCGCCAGCGCGACGATTTTTTTAAGCATTGATTTCTTCATCATTAATCCTCCTCCCGGTAAATCTCAGGTCTTCTGTGTTTAAGCAAAGGCAGCTGCGCCCTTATCTTATCCACGTAATCTATATCTATGTCTCCGTAGAGAATGCATTCCTTTTCATCCGCATGGGCGATGATGTTCGACCACGGATCCGCGATGCACGAGTTTCCGTATGCCTTGAATATACCGTCCTCGACGCGGGCCGGAGCATTGGCCGCGAAGTATACCTGGCTGTCCATTGCCCTTACCTGCATCAGCTTGTCCCAGTGAACAGGTCCTGTCGTCGTGTTGAAAGCAGCCGGAAGCACAATGAGCTTGGCTCCCTGCAGAGCCATCTTCATGCTCAGCTCAGGAAAACGCACATCGTAGCAGATTGCTACTCCGATTTTGCAGAACTCCGTATCTATTACAGTCACATCTTCTCCCGCTGTCAGCGTATCGGACTCCATGAA
>JAFRGH010000157.1 GCA_017433945.1 Mogibacterium sp.
CAGAGAAAAGCTTCAGGAGAGACTTGCCAAGCTGTCCGGCGGCGTAGCAGTTATCAACGCAGGCGCTGCAACAGAAACTGAGCTCAAGGAAAAGAAGCTGAGACTCGAGGACGCGCTGAACGCTACAAGAGCCGCAGTCGAGGAAGGTATCGTAGCAGGCGGCGGAGTTTCGCTGATCAGAGCTATCGAGGCAGTCAGAGAGTATGCTGACAAGCAGGATGGCGACATGAAGACAGGCGCTAAGATCGTAGAGAGAGCTCTCGAGGAGCCTGTAAGACAGATCGCAACAAACGCCGGATTCGACGGAGCAGTCATCGTTGCAGAGGTCAAGAAGGCTGAGGGCAATGTCGGATTCAACGCTGCAAACGAGCAGTATGAAGACATGATCAAGGCAGGAATCGTTGACCCTGTCAAGGTAACAAGATCTGCGCTGCAGAACGCCGCATCAGTAGCAGGAATGCTCCTGACAACAGAGGCAGGCATCACCCAGATCAAGGAACCGGAACCGGCTCCTGCAATGCCGCAGGGCGGAATGGGGATGATGTAAGCATCTCTCCGGATTATACGGCGTTGCCGTAATGTCGAGATGCTTGATCTCCGGAGGCTGGGCTCCTCCGATAGAAAGCCATAATAATATCAACTAATGACGCAGGGGAATAATCTCCTGCGCCTTTTTTTCGCGATATAGTAAAACCGGAGCTTCAAATCCGGCCCGTTATGTGTGAGTGATGACATGTTTGGGTGAATAGAATTGCAAATAAAATATTAGATATATCTAATTATCCTGATATAAATGAGCTCAGAATCTGAAATATTGATTAAATCCTGTCCAATATGGCCAATTATCAAATAACATGCCAGCATATTAGGCCCAACTAACTTTACTAAAGTGCTTTATTTTGCCTCAATAAAGTGATATAGTGTGTAAACACTGAATAATAGATTAAAAATTAGAAACATCTAACTACAAAATCAACCCCTAAACAAACTGAATTATTGACCCTGATACTTCACAGAAAAGAGGTGCATTATGGCAACTGTTCTCAAAGAACCATCAAGAACTTTTAACGAATATCTGCTGATCCCTGGCTATTCGAGCGCGGAGGCAAGACCGGAAAACGTTTCCCTTAAGACGCCGGTAGTCAAATTCAGAAAAGGTGAGGAACCTGAGCTTACAATGAATATCCCCCTGACTTCGGCGGTAATGCAGGCCGTATCCGATGACGGAATGGCTGTCGCGCTTGCCAAGGAGGGCGGGATCTCGTTTATATTCGGATCCCAGTCCATCGAGAGCCAGGCAGCAATGGTCAGAAAAGCCAAGAGCTACAAGGCGGGCTTCGTGCCGAGCGATTCGAACCTGAAGCCTGACGCTGTCCTGCAGGACGTGCTTGATCTCAAGGCGGAAAAAGGACATTCGACTATCGCCATCACCGAGGACGGTACCGCGGAGGGCAAGCTGCTCGGTATCGTAACAAGCCGCGACTACAGACTTTCGAGAATGTCGCTCGATACATGCGTATCGGATTTTATGACACCGTTTGACAAGCTGGTTTACGGCAGAGACGGGATCACACTCTCGGAGGCAAACGACCTGATCTGGGACAACAAGGTGAACCAGCTGCCTATAGTAGATGAGAACCAGAGACTCACCGCATTCGTATTCCGCAAGGACTACGATTCACATAAGGAGCATCCGGACGAACTGCTCGACTCTGACAAGAGATACGTGGTAGGCGCCGGAATCAACACAAGAGATTTCAAGGAAAGAGTACCTGCTTTGCTCGATGCGGGCGTGGACATACTCACGATTGATTCGTCCGAGGGGTATTCGGAATGGCAGGCTATCACGCTGAAATGGATCAGAGATACCTACGGCGACAGCGTCAAGGTCGGAGCCGGAAACGTTGTAGATGCCGACGGATTCAATTTCCTCGCGGACTGCGGAGCTGATTTTGTCAAGATCGGCATAGGTGGCGGCTCCATCTGCATAACCAGAGAGCAGAAAGGTATCGGACGCGGACAGGCTTCGGCAGTACTCGAGGTCGCGCAGGCGAGAGACGAATATTTCAAGAAGACGGGCGTATACATCCCTATCTGCTCGGACGGCGGCATAGTCTACGACTATCACATGACGCTCGCGCTCGCGATGGGCGCAGATTTCATCATGCTCGGCAGATATTTCGCGAGATTCGATGAATCGCCATCGAGAAGGCTGATGCTGAACGGCAGCTACGTCAAGGAATACTGGGGCGAGGGCTCCGCGAGAGCACGCAACTGGCAGAGATATGACCTCGGCGGAGACGCAAAGCTCAAATTCGAAGAGGGCGTCGATTCATATGTACCGTATGCAGGATCGCTGCATGACAATGTGCAGATGTCGCTCAGCAAGGTCAAGTCGACCATGTGCAACTGCGGGGTGCTGACTATCCCTGATCTTCACAAAAATGCCAAGCTGACTCTGGTATCCGCGGTAAGCATCGTAGAGGGCGGCGCGCATGATGTAATCCTTAAGGACGTATCGGTGCGCGGAGCGTCAGACAGATAGAAGGGGCGCGTGACGGCATGAGCCGCGCAAAAGACGGATGCGCCGCGACATTATGCGGACAGAGACGTTCTATACAGCTGACGCGTTGAGAATGTAATTTTATTAAGAATGATATAATTATATTTCTATATATGAATGAGAGGTATACTATGGACAAAAGACCGGAAACGATGGAACGTATCACAACACGTGCACTCGCTGACAAGTTCATCGAGGAGCAGCTCGCTGAGATCAAGGCTCAGGTGGGAGACAAAAAAGTACTGCTTGCTCTCTCCGGCGGCGTTGATTCAAGTGTAGTAGCTGCGCTGCTGATCAAGGCTATAGGCGACAATCTGGTGTGCGTCCATGTAAACCACGGACTGCTCCGCAAGGGCGAGCCTGAGATGGTAGTCAAGGTGTTCAGAGAAGAGCTCGGAGCCAATCTAATATACGTTGACGCTGTCGACAGGTTCCTCGACAAGCTTGCGGGGGTCGACGATCCTGAGACAAAGCGCAAGATCATCGGCAAGGAATTCATTGATGTGTTCGCAGAGGAAGCGGCTAAGCTCGAGGGCATCGAGTTCCTCGGACAGGGCACTATCTATCCTGACATACTCGAGTCGGACGGAGTCAAGGCGCATCACAATGTCGGCGGACTGCCTGAGGACCTGCAGTTCGAACTGGTAGAGCCTGTCAAATTACTGTACAAGGATGAGGTCAGAGTCGTAGGATCCGCGCTCGGACTGCCGGATAATATGGTATACAGACAGCCTTTCCCGGGACCGGGACTCGGCGTAAGGTGCACAGGCGCGATCACAAGGGACAGACTCGAAGCGCTTCGAGAGGCTGACGCCATCGTCAGAGAAGAGATCGGCAAGATGGAAAAGACGCCGTGGCAGTATTTCGCAGTCATTCCGGATCTCAAATCGACAGGAATCAAGGACGGCAAGAGATACATGGGCTGGCCGGTAATAATCAGAGCTATCAACACCGTCGACGCAGTCACGGCAGAGTCCGTTGAGATACCATGGGAAATGCTTAAGACCATGAGAGACCGCATCATCGAGACCGTACCGGGAGTAAACAGAGTCATGTGGGATATCTCAGATAAACCGACATCGACGATAGAGTGGGAATAATAACAAAAACGCCGGAGTGCATTTGAAAGCACTTCGGCGCATTTTAGTTGTTGAAATATGTGTGAGAGAAGGAGAATACGCATATTTTTCAATCGGATATGATAATATTAGCAATGAAACAAATCATAGGATAAGTTCCTGACAAAAGGAGAGGTGCTGTATGGACTTCAATCAGATAAATAAAGAGCTGTTTTCATTCCTTGACAATAGTCCCAATGCGTTTTTTGCTGTAAAAAACATGTGCGACATTCTGGATAAGAACGGGATGACACGCCTGTATGAAGGCAAGCCGTGGGATCTCGAATCTGACAAGGGCTATTATGTGACCAGAAATGATTCCGCAATCATCGCGTTCAGGATCCCTAAGAGGGATTATAAGGGGTTC
>JAFRGH010000158.1 GCA_017433945.1 Mogibacterium sp.
CGAAGTCGAGCGTAGCGAGCGGAGTCTGCAAACTCCTCGTGAGAACAGAGCGGCGGAGTAGCAGTGCACTGAACGCAGCTCATGATGATAAGCAGAGCATTTCGCTTTATGTATGGCTCTGGCTGTTTGCTGAATTGTAACGACCCGCCTCGTCATAATTTCAAAAAGTGCCGAAATAGATAGAGAAGCAGCCTGCTGTATGCTAAAATGGTGTCATTAATCTGGGAGAAAGCTATCTCAGGACAGGCGGCAAGTGGCATGACTACTCCGACAGAAATTTCCGCGGGGATCTCAGGAAAGTAAAATAGGGACCTTCACATGAGCAAGACAGCGAGAACAAGTCATTATTTCAAAACAGGCAGCCTGAGATATCCCGGGCTGCCTGCGATACGCCTGCTTCCGGGCACGCCGTTCTATGACAGACAGCGGGACATGAATATATTTCTGCTCTCGCAGGATGCAGACAGCATGCTCTATAATTTCAGAAAAGCTGCGGGACTGCCGACACACGGCGCAAAGCCGATGCAGGGCTGGGACGCGGACGAATGCAAGCTCAAGGGCCACACGACCGGCCACTACATGTCCGGACTGGCGCTTGCATATGCCGCGACAGGCGATGTCAAATTCAAAAATAAGCTCGACTATATAGTCGCGGGGCTTGCAGAGTGCCAGTCAGCATTTGCCTCCATGGAGGGGATAAAGCCGGGGTTCCTCAGTGCTTACAGCGAGGAGCAGTTCGACCTGCTCGAGCAGGGGACGCCGTACCCTGAGATCTGGGCCCCGTATTACACGCTGGACAAGATAATGTCCGGCCTTCTTGATGCTTATGATTTAGCGGATAATAAGCAGGCTCTTGAAATACTCAGCCCCCTCGGAGACTGGGTCTATGCAAGGCTGTCACGTCTCACAGACGAAGCGCGATGCAAAATGTGGGATACCTATATAGCAGGTGAGTATGGATGCATGATCGTGACCATGGTCAGATTATACAGACTGACAGGCAAAACGGAGCATCTCGAAGCAGCAAAGCTCTTCGATAATCCCGTGCTCTTTGATCAGATGGAAGCAGGCCGTGATGGACTCGACGGCATGCATGCCAATCAGCATATCCCGCAGATAATGGGAGCATTAGAGCTGTACAGGGAGACCGGCGAGGAACGTTATTATGCTATAGCTCAGCATTTTGAGGAAATAGTCATAGCGCATCATTGTTATGCGATAGGCGGCACGGGTGAGCAGGAGCGATTTCGCGCAGCAGACAGCGAGTGCAGTCTGCTGACCGAAAGCACGGCAGAGAGCTGTGCGAGCTATAACATGCTAAGGCTGACATCGGGACTTTACAGATATACAGCAGATCCTGTTTTGATGGCATATTTTGAAAACACTCTTTTCAATCACATACTGGCGTCATTCAGTCACAGCCCCGACGGCGGCACTACATATTTCATGCCGCTCGAACCGGGCAGCTGCCGGCATTACGACACGGAAGACGAGAATTCATGCTGCCACGGTACGGGAATGGAAACGAGATACCGCTATATGCAGCAGATATTCTCATATCGCATGCTTAACACAGACGAGCTGCTGCAGATAGAGCTTCCGATACCCGCAGCGCTTGATGATGACGAGAAGCTGCATATGGAATTCACCGATGACGGCATCCTCACTGTCACAGCCGATGCAGAAATGAAAAGGCAGATCGCAATACGAATCCCGGCATGGGCAGCGGATGAGCAAAGTACATCAGCACGAAATGCAGAGAAACATAGCGCGGACAGTATAATATATGAAGGCAGACCGGATGCTGAGATAAAAGACGGATATCTTGTACTCGGAGACCGCCTTGCCAAGGGTGAAAGTGTAAGCCTCCGACTGCCATTCAAGCTGAGACTGAACACAGCACCGTCTGACAGCCGTTACTCATATCTCTCATGGGGACCGTATCTGCTGGCTGCACTGTCAGACCGAAAGGAACTGATCTCACCTCCTGATATTAAAGCTATGAAGCCTGCAGAGCTGATGTCGGCTCCGGATAGCGACATCAGCAGGGGTGTGTTCCGATGCGGAGATACCGTATACCTGCCATTCTATATGGCCGACACACAAGCTTGCCATCTTTATTATCACAAATAACTGTATACAATTATACAGAATGCGAGCCTGATATAGACAAGTTAGACGCCTGTTTGGAGAGATGTGCAGAGTAGTCACTGAAAAACCGTCAGATGACAAGTCAATCTCATCAGCGGAGTCGCAGTCAAGGCGCTCAAAGGACAGCTATGTCAAAAAATGTTATTATCGACGGGCTTGCGGTCGAGCTGACACGCAAGCGCATTAAAAGAATCAATATGCGCATCAAGTCCCCGGATGGCCGGATATGCATAAGCGCGCCATACAGCGTGCCCGAAAGCGAGATCATTTCCTTTGTAAGGGCAAAGCGCACGTGGATAGACAGGAGCATCGCAAAAGTCAAAGAGCGGGCAGAAGAGCATCCGGAACCAGCATCAAAGGCGGAAAAAGAGCAGCAGCGCAGAGAACTCAAAAGGCGCATCGCAGCAAGGCTTCCTCGCATCGAGCAGATCACAGGCCTCAGGAGCAACGGCTGGACTGTCAGGGACATGCATACCAGGTGGGGCAGCTGCAATACGAAGACTCATCACGTCAATTTCAGCCTGATGCTGGCCGGCAGAACGGATACAGAGCTTGATTACGTCATACTGCACGAGCTCTTGCATACCGTCGTGCCGAACCACGGTCCGGATTTCTACGCGATGATGGACAGCTTCATGCCGGGCTGGAAGGACATCCGCAAATCTATGAACAGATAAAAAAGATACATACTGCCCGGCAAAAGAACATCGAAAAACAGCGAAGATTTAGGGACGGTAAGCAATGGACGTACCTCAACTGATAATCGATCTGGCAATAATGCTGACCACTGCGGCGGTGGTCACCATAGTGTTCAAAAAACTCAATATCCCTACGATACTGGGCTATATTGTCGCGGGGTTTTTGATCGGACCGCATTTTCCGCTCTTCCTGGATATAGGCAGCACGGAATCCGTGGAGACCTGGAGCGAGATAGGAGTCGTCATCATACTCTTTCATATAGGGCTTGAATTTGATTTTCACAAGATATCCGATATAGGCAGCACAGCCATCGTTTCGGCTCTTGTAAAAATGTCGGGCGTGCTATTCGTCGGTTACGGCTTCGGCCTGTTTCTCGGCATGTCTACTATGGACTCTGTGTTCCTCGGCGTCATGCTCTATATCAGCTCGACTGTCGTCATACAAAAATGCCTCGAAGAAATGGATCTCGCGGGCGAAAAATTCGCGGGTCTTGTCATGGGCTCTCTGGTGATGGAGGATGTCATCGCGGTCTTCATGATGGTCATACTGACAACGATGTCTGCGAGCCAGTCGGGGAGCAGCGGCAGCACTGCTCTGCATCTCGCCCTTATGCTGGTGTATCTGGTGATATGGCTTGTGCTTGGCATATACTTTGTCCCGACATTTCTTGACAAGGTGATGGACCTCATGAACAATGAAACTCTGGTCCTCCTGAGCCTTGGCTTCTGTTTCCTGATGGCGCTGCTTGCGAACAGCCTCGGCTTTTCGATGGAGCTCGGCGCGTTCCTTGCCGGCTCGTTTTTCGCGGGAACGAGGCATGTGCACAGGATAGAGGCGGTAACAGCAGGGATCAAGGATATGTTCGGATCCATATTCTTCCTTTCTGTGGGCATGCTTGTCGATCCTGAGATCATCGCGACTAAATGGACCTCGATAGTTCCGATAGCGATAATTGCTGTAGTCGCAAAGCTTGTATTTGCAACTATAGGCATGGTCTTTTCGGGACAGGATCTCGATACAGCTGTCCGCGGCGGTGTGTCGCTTGCACCTATAGGAGAATTCTCATTTATCATTGCGGCTCTCGGGATATCGCTGGGCGTAATGGATGAGTATCTGTATCCGGTGATAGTAGCGTCGTCGATACTGACCATCATGTTCACGCCTGTCATGATCAGACAGTCAGACCGGATAGTTGCGGCCTTTACGGCGATTCTGCCGCAAAAGCTCAGGCTTATAATAGACAATTACACCTCTGATGACAGAGATGACGAGGAGCATACGTCGGAGTGGAAAATAGTAATAAAGGATTTTTTGGTACAGATAGCTGTATACGGAAGCATCATGCTGGTGACCGTGCTTGCGGGCTGCAATCTGCTGCAGCCCGCGCTCGAAAGAATAAGCGGCAGCGCTGCGTCCGGCGCGTCAGCGTCGCGAATCATCACAGCGGTTCTGATCTACGCGGTAATCATAGTATTCACAAGACCGTTTATGGGACGAAGGAGCGTATCGTTCACTCAGCTCTGGATGGACAGTCTGACGAACAGACCGCCGCTGGTCGCGATGGTAGCCGCAAAAATACTTATTCTTATCGTGCTGGCAGTGATACCTATCATAGAACTGTTCAGCATAAGAAACGGTCTGGTGCTGCTTATCATACCTGCCGCGGTATATGTATTCGCGAGGTCTGAATTCATAGCTACATACTATCTGCAGCTCGAGACGAGATTCTTCGCCAACCTTAATCAAAAGACCATGGAGGAACGCGGCGGGAGCCGTGAGACGCAGCACTGGCTCGAAGAGGATTTCAGCATTTTCAGCTGGCATGTCCCGAATGGCGCAAGCTACGCGGAGCGATCGATAAAGGAGCTCGGCTGGGGCAGAGTGGCGGGCGTCTATGTCGTCAAGGTCAGGCGCGGTGAGAGACGCTTCACCATTCCGGAGGCCAGGTTCGTGCTGCTTGAAGACGATAAGGTATTCGTCATAGGTGACAGGCAGTCGCTTGAAACCTTTTACAAGACTCTCGAAATAGAGGATAAAGTCCATATGCGGACGCTCAAAGAATTCCTTGACGAAGGGTATGAAGGCACAGATTCAGAGAACTACGAGCTCAGCTGCGCCGCCATACGCGTCAGGGGAACAGAGGGCTTTGCAGGCAAACCGATCAAAAAAAGCGGCATAAACCAGCGTGTCCAATGCATGATACTGGGCATCGAAAGAGATAGATACGCGACAAGAATGCCGGATGCCAACATGTTGATCGAAAAAGATGATATACTGTGGATAATAGGCTCCAGAAACAGCGTCGGAAGGATCGCGGCCCATTCGGTCGGCAGAGCCGGCACGCACCGCAGTCACAGCCAGATCGCAGCCGAAGAAGCCGCAGAAATAAGGGAACGCATGTGAGTCAATGGGGACGGTCCTTTTCGACTCACAATAAAAAAAGGAGGAATACAAAATGAAAAAATTTACTATCGAGATGGAAGACGGCGGAGTGATGAAGGGCGAACTCTATGAAGATATCGCGCCTAAGACCGCGGAGAATTTTGAAAAGCTCGCTAATTCGGGATTCTATGACGGACTGATCTTTCACAGAGTTATCCCGGGATTCATGATCCAGGGAGGCTGCCCTGACGGAACTGGAATGGGCGGCCCGGGATACACTATTCCGGGTGAATTCACTGCGAACGGATTCAAGAACGACCTCAAACACGAGAGAGGAGTCCTGTCCATGGCAAGAGCGATGGATCCGAACTCGGCAGGATCGCAGTTCTTTATCATGACTGCTACGTCGCCTCATCTCGACGGACAGTATGCGTCTTTCGGAAGAGTCACCGAGGGCATGGATGTCGCTGACAAGATCGTCAATGCGAAGCGCAATATGAGAGATAAGCCGCTCGTGGACCAGAGGATAAAGAGCATCAGAGTAGAGGCATAAACTGCTGAATATGCGGCAGTGAGCATGACCGTAGATCCGGGGACCTTGCTGAGAATCGTAATGCTCAGCATTGAGGGAGAATACCATAATGGAATTCAGAGAGGGAAGCACAGACAGCGCACAGATAAAAACAGACAGTCTCAGAGATAAGGGGTGGAAAACACTTCAAAAGAAACTGTTCGACATGGTTTCGACAGGTGTGGTCGGAAGCAGGCTCAATCAGGGCTATGACATAGTCAGCACGATAATGCTGATCGTCAATATCGCAAACAGCTTTGCTTCGACGTTTGAAGAACTGCAGGCCCGGTACCACACGCTGTTTTACTGGGTCGAAGCAGTTACAGTGCTTTTCTTCGCGATAGATTATCTGCTCCGCATCCTCACTGCGGAGCTGCTCTACCCCGGCAGGAGCCGTGCAGAAGCAATTGGCAGATACATGATCTCAGGATACGGTATCATAGATCTCCTCTCGTTCCTGCCGTACTATCTCCCTGCGTTCTTCCCCGCAGGCGCGGCAGTATTCAGGATGTTCCGCGTGATCAGGATATTCAGACTGTTCAGGATAAACGCCTATTCGGATTCGCTGACTATCATAGGAAACGTAATAAAGGGCAAAAAGACTCAGCTGCTGGCATCTATGTTCATAATTACGCTGCTCATACTAGCATCCAGCCTGTGCATGTACAGCGTAGAGCACGAAGCGCAGCCCGAGGTATTCAAAAATGCATTTTCGGCGATCTGGTGGGCCACATCCACACTGCTTACCGTCGGCTACGGTGATATATATCCGGTGACCGTCATGGGGCAGCTGATCGGAATAGTCATAACCTTCCTCGGAGTAGGGATGGTGGCGGTGCCTACAGGTATCCTTTCCGCAGGATTCGTTGAGGAATACCAAAAAGCAAAGAGACTTGCCGATATCGAGCAGGAGCAGGATATCCATTTCATAGAGGCGGTCATAAGGGAAAACGACAGGTGGAACGGCAAAAGGATAAGCGAGATAGGATTGCCGCATTCCACAATAATCGCGATCATCGTAAGGGGAAAAGAGATCATCATACCCCGCGGCGATGTTACTCTCGTCACCGGTGACAAGCTGATCATGTGCGCCGAGTCGGCATCAGATGGAATGCTTGAAAACCTCAAGGAGATAGAGCTTCACCGTCATCACCCGTGGAACGGCCAGATGATAAGAGACCTGAATATTACGAGACAGACATTCATAGTGCTTATCGACCGCGGCGGCAGCATGCTTATCCCGTCAGGGAGCCTGACGCTCAAAGAGGGTGACCGCATACTGGTCTATACAAAGGAACGGATCAGCAAATATACTTTTGAGCCGATATTCTAGGCTAAACGCTCGCGTCGGATTTCCAGAAATTTCTGAAGAATATCATCAGCAGCGGATATATCTCGAGTCTGCCCGCTATCATCAGCAGGCACATCATCAGCTTTGTAAACGGAGTGAACCTCTCAGCGAGACCCGGTGCATCCAGCTCGCCTATAGACGTGCCCGTATTGGTGATCATCGCCTGAGAATAATTGAGGGCGTCATACAGACCCATTTCGTCAAACGACAGGAGCAGAGCTCCGAGCAGATAAGTGATCATGAAGAGCGCAACGAAAAGATTCGCACGAATCACGTAGTCGCTCTTCATTGGTTTTTTGCTGAAAGTAAGGGTTCGCACGCTGTTTGGATGTATGTGCCTGTAAACGCTGAAGGGTACCGTTTTGAGCGCGATTATGATGCGGGCCACCTTGATCCCGCCGCCTGTCGACATAGCGCATGATCCGATGAACATCTGGAGCAGTATGAAGAGCATGCATGCAGGCGGCCATTTCGCGCAGTCGGTGATGATGTATCCTGAGGTCGAAACAAAAGAGATGACCTGCATTATGACTCTGCCGAGCTCGCTAAACAAACTGCGTTCCGGCATGCTTACAGCGATAAAGACCGTGATGAGCAGGCTGGTCAGCACTACGCGCCAAAAATAAAACATGAGCTCACTGTTTTTGAGTACGTCTTTGAATTTGCGCCTTATTCCAAGCAGGAAAAGCGAGCAGTTGACCGATCCGAGAAAAGCGAAGACCGTGATTATGATCTTGACCGGCGTCGACAGAGCGATCGCGACACCGTTATTGATGTGCTGCAGCCCCGATGTGCTCGAATTTGAAAGCGCTGTAAGGAGAGCCGCGAACGGCGGCATCTTTGCCAGCAGCAGCAGGATAAACTGCAGCAGCGTAAAGCCTGCGTAAATGCCGACGAGCTTGCGGTAGTCCGTGCGGAACGGCGAATCATTTTTGAGAAATGTAGGTCCCGGGAACTCGGTGGACGCGAGGTTCCAGCCGATGAATTTGCGTGACGAAAGTAGGGCAAGGGTGACCATGATTATTCCTATGCCGCCGAGCCAGTTGCAGATGGATCTGAGCAGCTGGAGCGCCATAGGCAGTGAGGCGGTATCGTACACGCCTATCCCCGTCGTTGTCCAGCTGGCTGTTGACTCCAGTATCGCGTCGACAACGGAATAACCCGGGATGCCGTAATAAAACGGTATAACCGTGATAGCGATCAGCAGCAGCCAGGTAAAGAGCGTGGTCATATAGCAGATCCTCGGCCGCACCTGATGGATGCTGCTTGTGATCATCCTGCGGCCGATAAAGCCGCCCATGAGGGATATGAGGCATACCATCGACAGAGGAAAATAGTCGATGTCCTCATGCATGACCGCAGACACGCCGATGCACGGGAGCAGACAGATCCCGTAAATCTCAAAAGCGGCGCTTATGATATTCAGTATGAATTTTTTGTTGTTATTTAGTCTTATAGTCATTTTGTTTCAGACCCTGTTCGGCTGCCAGAAGAAGCGCGAGAACAGTATGAAGAAGGTACTGAGTTCCAGTCTGCCGGCGATCATTACCAGCGACAGGACCAGCTTGCTGAATCCGTTATAAAAATCATATGTACAGATCGGTCCGACATTGTCGAGCCCGGGACCGACGTTGCTTATGCATGAGAGCACAGCCGTTAGGTTCGTGATCAGATTTCCCTGACCCGTGACTGATACCAGGAAAGTGCCGAGTATCAGCGTGATAAAATACATCGTGACAAAACCGATCATATATGTGAAGGTCTCAGGCAGCAGCTTGCGGCCGTCGAGCTTGACGTCGTTCACTATATTGTCATGCAGCTTGACCCTTATCTCGCGCTTGATCATTTTGAGCAGGACAAGAACACGAACCATCTTGACCCCTCCGGCCGTGGAGGAGCTCGAAGCCCCGGTGATCATAAGGAGCAGCAGCACCATCTGGCAAAATGTCGGCCAGAGGTCAAAGTTTGTAGTGGCGTAGCCTGTAGTCGATACGATGGTGGTGATCTGGAACGCAGAATCGGTGAATGCCTGCCATACGTCTTCATATCCGCCCTGGAGCACGAGGCAGACGCTTACGGAGACCGTAGCGATGAGCACGATAGCTGAATAGAATAAGAACTCTTCGTTTTTGAATGCTCTGGCCACATGCCCGTGCATCGCGATGAAGAATAGTTCAAAATTGGTTCCGGCAATAAACATGAAGATCGTTATGATCCATGAGATATAATTGTTGTGAAAATGTCCTATGCTGTCATTGTAAGTCGAGAATCCGCCTGTAGCCATAGTCGTCAGGGCATGATTCAGCGAATCGTAGAAATTGAGTCCGCCGGTCAGAAGCATAATCATCAAAAGCACGGTCAGAACTATGTAGACTATGTACAGCCTTTGCGCAGTGCCCGTGAAGCGCGATGTCACCTTCGTCACCGTCGGGCCAGGTGTTTCCGCCTGGGCAATATTTCTCGCCTTGATACCGAATCTCGGCATCAGAGCCACGAAGAGCACGATGATGCCCATTCCTCCGAGCCACTGGGTGAGAGAACGCCACATCAGTACCGCGCGCGGCAGTGCCTCGACGTCATTTACTATGGTCGCGCCGGTGGTCGTGAATCCCGAGCATGTCTCAAAAAAAGCTTCAAAAAAATTAGTTATGCTGCCTGTCAGCATATACGGTATGCTGCCGATGACCGAAGCGATGAGCCAGGATGTGGTTACGATAAAATAGCTGTCGCGAGGCCTGAGGCTTAGCTCATCCAGACTGGCCTTGTAAAAAACGCGGACCGCGAGACCCGGCAGCACGCACAATAAAATTGTAAGAGAAAAAGCCCTGACAGACGAGTCCTCGTCGTAGATCAGAGCGGTTATGAGAGGGAGTATCATAAATGCTCCCAGCAGCATCATGAATTGTCCGAAAAAATTGATTACGCGGCGTGCGGCCATTTTTTTATTACTATCTCTTTATTACTGTCTCTTGATTATTATCTCCTGATATTGAGACGCATCGCAGGTCTGAACAGCTTTTCAACATATCCTATATTGGAGACCAGGCAAACAATGATTACCCTGTCTCCGTCCTTGATGACGGTATTACCGTCAGGAATGATGGTCTCAAGACCTCTTCTGATAGCAGCGATGATGACATAATTAGGCAGATCGAGATCCTTGAGCGGAATATTGATCATAGTCATCCTGTCTGAAGCATAGATCTCCATGATCTCTGCCTGACCCTGGAGCAGCACGGATGAAAGCACGCGTTTAGATCCCCTGATGGCTCTGAGTATTGCGCTCGCTGATATATCCAGAGGATTGAGCACGATATCTATTCCGAGCTTTGAGATCAGGTCCTTGTAGCTCTCGTGGCTGACCTTGGAGATGACATCCTCGACACCGTGATTCTTTGCGGTCAGAGCAAGCAGCAGATTTTCCTCGTCATATCCCGTGCAGGTAACGAATGCGTCCATGCTGTCGAGATCCTCTTCCTCGAGGAGCGCGATATTAGCGCCGTCTCCGTTAAGCACCATGACATTTCTCAGCTTGTTGGTGAGATAGTGACAGCGCCGGCGGTCCTGCTCGACGATCTTGACATGCGACCCGTACTCTGAGAGCCTTCTGGCCAGATAGTATCCTGTCTTGCCGCCGCCTATGATCATCACCTTGCGGGCATCTGAGTGATGCGACTTCGAATGGACTTTTTTTGCGAGCCTGAACACTTCCTGTTTTTCGCCTATGAGATATACAAGATCGTTCTGCTCGATGAGATCCGGTCCGTGTGGGACGAGCATCTTGCCGTTTCTGGACAGCCCTATGACCAGGAACTCAGGCATGACAGAACGAAATTCTATCAGGCTTTTGCCGACGATATTCGGCAGCTTGGAAGCTTCGAATTCAATAAGAGCTATGCGGTCAAACGTATATATGCTGTTGCTCAGGGTGTATTTTTCGATCAGATAACGGTATATCTCACCCGTTATCAGCAGGTCAGGGTTGACGAGCATGTCTATATTGTAGTGCTCGCGGATGAACTCGAGCTGGTTCATGTGCTCAGGATCCCTGACCCTGGCAGCGACATACTTGCAGCCGAGTATCTTGGCAAAGGATGCCGCCAGAATATTGGTATCGTCAGATGTCGTAGCACTGAACAAAAAATCGACGTTTGCGACATCGATCTCGCGCAGCAGTTCAACAGTCTTGGCATCACCTGTGACCGTCATGACATCGTACTGCTGAGCGATGCGGTTGAGCTTTTCATCATCCGAGTCAACCAGTGTTATATCATAGTCGCCGTCCAGCAGAGCTTCAACCAGTCTGAGGCCGAGCTTTCCGGCGCCGAGAATAGCGATTTTCATCGATCATCCTCCATATTACTAATCAAATCGTACATCAAGAAATTATAGACCTGTAGTACCCTGATTGCAATGATTTGAGCAATAAAAAATCGTCTGACAAAGCTTTGTCAGACGAAGCGGCTGATAAAGCAGATCTAATCGCTTTCGGGCCACACAAACTCGGCGTTTCCGGCCTCGCCGCCGTCGATCAGCAGGTTCTGGCCGGTCATGAACCTGTTCGTGACCGCGACGAAGTATATCCATTCCGCGATCTCCTCAGGCTCCGCCCAGCGCTTTAGAGGGGTGAGTTCCATAATACGGTTCCACATTTTTGCATCATCCATCACGCAGCGGTTGAGCTCAGTCCTGACCCCGCCCGGATCGATGCTGTTGCAGATCGCTCTCGGAGCCAGCCTCAGAGCCACATTCTTTGTGTATGAATATATGCCGCCCTTGCTGGCAGCGTAATGAGGGAACTCAGATCCGGTATGACCGCTGGCTGATCCTATCATCACAACTGATCTGATCTTTTTATTATGTATCGCAAATCTCTCGGTCACATTGATGGTTCCAATGAGATTTACCTCGATGTCACGCTCCGGATCATCCGGACTCTGTATGCCTGCGCAGTTTATAAGGACCTCCGGCTCCGCGCCTTCGCTAAACTCAGGAAAAGAAGCCGGATCGGTCACATCAGAGAGATGATGAGTATATCCGTCTCTGCCTGACAGAGCGGCAGGCGCCTTTGCAAGGTCCATGCCGTGGACCTCGTGGCCTCTGTCGAGGAAAAATTGTGCTGTAACGCTGCCGATCCCGCCGGCAGCACCCGTGATCAGTATTATCATGGCTTGTTTTTATAGATATTGATAATAGCAGTGCTTACTGATTCGCGTACTTGAGGTACTGCGATCCTACTTTGTCTTTTTCCCAGACCTCGCTTATTCGATATCCTACAGGGCTGAATATGACTTCGCACAGCAATTCAGCAACTGCCCCTGTGAGAGAACAGATGAGGACCTGCGTCAGAGTCCATCCGAAGAAATGGTAGGAGACTATAGCAGCAAAAACCAGGTTGTCTACAAACTGCGCGATCCCGGTGGAAATGAAAGAACGCGCCGCGAACGCCTTGTAGCCGCCGATCTTTAATCTCTTCGCTACGCTGTGATTGATGACTGAATTGGTGATCGCTGCCGCGACCATTGCCGTGCTGCTTCCTAATACGACGAACCAGCTGCCGCCAAAGGTAGCGTTGAGCGCGTCATTGACTTCGGTCATACCTGTGGAATAGTATTCACCCCACATTCCCGGGGACAGAGAGATCAGCTTGAAGAGCGCGCAGACCGCAAGATTGATCAGCATCGCCATGATCGAGATCTTGGCTGCAGGCTTGGGACCGAATCTCTTGCAGATCATGTCCATACAGAGAAAGCTGACCCAGCTTAGGAGGAATCCGCAGTCAAGAGCAAAGTATTTGACCGAAATGAATTCCTTATTCGCAAGAAGGTTCATCAGTATGACACTGAGAACGAAAAAAGTGATAACAAGGCTCGGGACATTACGAAGCAATATACGGTAGTCCTCGAGTTCCCGTCTGATAAGATCCATATTTAATTCTCCTTTGGTTTTAATATTTAGCGAGCAGGATATCGGACCCGAACTGCTCGTTCCGCATTAGCAGCAATTGCTGATGCGGCAAAAATTGTAGCACATAAAAACATACGGAGTCAACTTGGAATTAATTGCTGTTAGTGTCAAGTAAACGTTGGCAACTTACCTGCAATCTTTAAGATTTCGCCGCTGACGCTCCTCCAGGTCAACTTCCTCGCCTTCAAAACAGGTGCTCGGAAGTTCGTGATCGTATATTTTCTCCTCGCTGGAGGGCAGC
>JAFRGH010000159.1 GCA_017433945.1 Mogibacterium sp.
CTCATGATGCGACAAGTAATAACTTGTGGACAGCGCAGCCTGCGTTACAATTCAGCACGCGTCCAGGGGCAGACAGCAGACTTTGCGACCGAGCCGATGCAGTGCACAAGCGAGCGGCAGCAGGAGCGGCTGGAGTTGTGCGCGGTCCGCTTTCAGGATCAAAAAGCGGACTTTGCGCAAACTCCCCGCGAGTGCAGAGCGAACGCCGATGCAATGCACTGCGAGTGTCGCGGTCTGCAGTCTGCCCCTGGCCGCGGGGTGAATTGTAACCAATTCAGGATATCTGCCTGATCGCCAGCTCGTAGAACAGCCCCCTCATCTCCATGAGCTCATCATACGTCCCCTGCTCAACGATCTGTCCCTGATCCATGACTATGATCCTGTCGCAGTTCTGAACGGTGGACAGTCTGTGAGCTATCACGAGCTTGGTCGCCTCTATGCCCTCAAGAGTCTGAACGACCTGGCTCTGCGTGACATTATCGAGAGCACTCGTCGCCTCATCGAGGAAAATGATCTTAGGCTTGCCTACGATAGCGCGCGCAATGAGTATCCTCTGCGCCTGGCCGCCCGAGATGGTGCCGGCCCCCTCAGAGACGACTGTATGCATGCCCATAGGCATATTTCGAATATCATCCTCGAGGCCTACCTCTCTGATAGTCTCCTCTACGCGCCTCATCTTGACGCCGGGAGCAGTGATAGTGATGTTTTCGTATATGCTTCCCGATATGAGGCCGCCGTCCTGCAGCACGACCCCGAATTTTTTACGAAGCTCTCTCTTATCGAGCTCATCTATATCTCGGCTGTCATAGTATATCCTGCCGCGCTGAGGCTTTTCGAATCCAAGCAGCAGCTTGAGCAGGGTCGATTTGCCGCAGCCGGATGAGCCGACTACTCCGACATATTCGCCCGGTTTTATATGAAGGCTCAGGTCCTTTAGCACAGGAGGCTCCTCCGGATCATATGCAAAGGTCACATTGTCGACATCTATTTCTCCTTCCAGAGTGCCCGGCATATCCGCATCCTCGCTGATCTCAGGCAATTCCTCCAGAACCGGCCTTGCGAAGTCATACAGAGGCTTGACATGGTTGACTGAGAGGAAATTCTGCACTATGGTCAGCATCGCTCCCGAAAACGATCCGAAAGCGGCAGTGAAAGCCGAAAAAGCACCGATAGACAGACCGATATTTCTGCGGATCATCAGGAAATAAAACACGACCGAAAAAATGATAGATACCGATCCCGTGACAGTATTGACTATCAGGGTGTATCTCTCCTTGGTCTTATTCAGCTTCCTTGAAACCATGAATTTTTCGAGATACCTCATCAGAGCACGGTCCTCGGCCCATGCGTTCCTTATCTTGCTGATGCCCGAGATATTCTGAAAGGTAATGGACTGTATCTCTGTATCCATATCCATCTTTTGCTTTTCGTATTTTAACTGCCTGAATCCCATAAGGATTATGAATGCCATGACAGCTGCGAGAAGCACAAGAGCCCATACAGACATTCTGGCCGAATACCTGAACATCCTCCACAGATACAGCAGTGAAAAGAACGCAGACAGGAGCGAGGTCACTACGCTCTTAGCCAGCACATCGTAAATCTGAGCTATAGCCATGGCTCGCTGCCCGAGATCAGCTGAATCGAATTTGCGGAAAAAGCTCTCCGGCAGATTGAACAGCCTGTCAAAGGTGGCCGCCTGCACCGCGTATTCCATGGTGTTCATGGATCTGAACGATGCGAGATTCTTGACTATCGTAAAGGAAATGTTGCCAAGAGAGCACGCAAGCAGCACGGCTCCGAGCTGCATCAGTCCCGCCGAGTTGCCCATAGGAATGAACTTATCGTAAGCCTGCTCATTCATATACGGTATCAGCAGGCCGATTAGAGTACCCACGAAAGCCAGTACGAAGAGCCTCACAAGGTCTCCCTTATACACCTTTTGCATGCCGAATCTGACAAGATCCATCTTGCTGAGGGATTTTTCGGGAAAAGGCCTGTAAAACATGTATGCGTTTGCCCTGAGGCCGGCAGCGGCCTTTGCATCCAGAGGTACAGTCTTGCCCGCCTTCGGATCATACATTACATATCTGCGCGGTCCTTTGGGAATGCATGCCACAGGTCTCTTGTCCACGCTGCGGAACGCCAGAACAGCTCCTGTGTCTTTTTTGTACCAATCTCCCTCGAGAACTATCTCTCTTATGACAAAATGGGACACGCGCGCTATATCGCTTATGCCGAATCTGCGCCCGCTCGTCTCCGTTATGCGCTCGAGCGGCGCGATATGTATCTTTTCCTCTCCGCATATATATGCAGCGGCATCGTACAGCGGTCTGCCGGTTTCAGTAAAGCCGGCTTCGGCAGCCTTTGATCTGCCGCTTTCGAAGAAATCATATATCATGCCGAGAGATCTCTCTCTGGTGCGTTTCTTCTCGCGCTTTGCGGCATAGATATATCCCTTTTCCTTGACAGCTACACGCTCGTATTTTTCGATAATGGCTTCATCAAAGCCCGAAGCTCCGACCGGCATGACCAGACTGATGCTCTTTGCGAATTCTTTGAGCAGTTCATCATCAGCCTTTTCATCTTCCTTGATCAGACCGGCAAGGTCCATCGCGACAATGCCGAATTTCCACTCTCCGAGCAGTTTAGACGCATGATAAAAGCCGGGGATCCTGTTCCCCTCATCGAATTCGCCGAGCAAAAGACGCCTTCCGTCCCTGCCGTCCTTTACCGGTATGAGGTATACAAGGACCGGCCCCTTTACGACATTGTAAACGGCGCGGTCTTCCATTGTATAGTGGACGTTTCCGCCCTTCAATACTATCTGTTCCATCGCGCCCTCCTAAATGCTCTTGATCAGCCGCTGATAGTGGCCAGGCTGCTTTGCAAGTTCTTCATGCGTGCCGCGCTGCACTATCCTGCCCTGCTCAAGTACAACTATCTCATCGCAGTCCCTGATAGCGGACAGCCTGTGAGCGACAATGATGCAGGTACATCCGCGCCTCTTGATATTGTCTATGATCTGCTTCTCTACAATAGGGTCAAGCGCGCTTGTAGCTTCATCCATGATAAGCACGCTCGGATTGCTTACGAGAGCTCTTGCGATCTCCATTCGCTGTCTCTGTCCGCCTGAAAGATTGGATCCGCCTTCGGCCAGCATGTAATCATAAGCACCCGGCTTGGTGGTTATAAAATCGTGAATGCACGCATCCTTTGCGGCGCGCACTATATCAGCATCCGTGATGTATTTGTCCCACATTGTCAGGTTCTCTCTTACGGTTCCCGTGAACAGCGAAATATTCTGGCTCACCGTCGAGAGACTCGAAGCCATTACCTCAGGCGGGACCTTTGCCGACGGGCAGCCGTCGAATCTGATCTCTCCTCCCCACGGCTTGTATAGTCCCGAGCAGAGCTTGGAGACAGTCGATTTGCCGCTGCCGGACGCACCGACGAACGCGATGGATCTGCCCGGCTCCAGCTTGAAGCTGAAATCCTGCACGAGAGCAGGCTTCAGTATATCGTAACCGAACGAGACATTATCAAGCTCGACCTCGCCGAGCAGCTTCTCATCGAAATCGGCGTATTCCTCCTCGGCGTATTTGTCATCGAGCCGGTATTTCATGATATCGTTGACCCGGGCCATATCCGCCTTGGTCGTCTGTATGTTCTGAATAAATCCGGCTATTGAATTGACAGGCGCGGTAAACGAGTCAAGCAGGCTCGTATACGCGATCAGCATACCGGCAGTCATGCTGCCCCTTATGACCAGGACACCTCCTACTATAAGCGTGATTATGTTGAGAATATTCTTTGATACCTCGGGAATGGCATTCAGGACCTCCTGTGTCATACCCATAGACTGTTCCATATTGATACTCTTGGCATAGTTTCCCTGCAGGCGGCTTACATATTCGTTTTCGGTGCCGGATGCCTTAAGCGTATTTGTGATAGTAAGACCTGCGAACAGAGAACCGACCAGCTTGCTCTGATCCTGCTGCGCCTTCATCGAAATATCCCCTATGTACTTGGAGCTGTGATGCATGACGATGAGATTGACAGCTGTCATGGCTATGCTGATCAGGGTCAGAAGCGGACTGTAGAACAGCAGCAGCACAAGATACAGAGGAGCAACTATACAGTTGAGCACGGCTTCGGCCAGATCGCTGGTGAGAAATGTGCTAATCTTGTTATTGTTCTCGACTCTGTTCGAAAGATCTCCCGCGTATCTCTGGTCAAAAAAGGCTATAGGCAGCCTCAGGAGATGCGACTGGAACCTGTACGCGCTTATTGAAATTATCTTGCTCTGGAGCCTCAGCAGCAGCTTTCCCCTGTAATACGTGAGAAAAGCCTGGAACAGGCAGGTAAAAAGCATGGCTGCGAGGAGAGCGGACACCCAGTCGTCATTGCCTCCGAGCAGTATATCGTCAATGAACACCTTTGAGAACACAGGCACCACAATGCCCGGGATGACCAGGAAGAATCCGAGGACGATAAGAGCGCTGATAGCTCCGACCTGTCCTCTCAGTCTCTCGCGGACAAAGGTAAAGAGGCTCTCCTTTTCGTTTGACTTTTCAAAATCAGGCGTCAGCGCGAAGGTCAGAACGACTCCGGTAAAGCAGTCGTCTATATCCTGTACGGTCAGCTTGCGGCGTCCCATCGCAGGGTCATTTATATAGCAGTGATCGCCTTTTTTGCCCTCCCATACGACAAAGTGGTTAAAATTCCAGTGTATGATGCATGGGACAGGCAAGGCAAAAAGACCGTCGAGATCCTTGCGGTGGCCGTGGACCTCGAGGCCGAATTTTTTGCCTGCGCGCATTATATTCTTCATATTGCAGCCGTCTCTTGAAACGCCCGTCTCTATTCTGAGCTGTTCGAGCGGCATGAATTTGCCGAAATATCCAAGCACCATCGCTAGTGACGCAGCGCCGCACTCTGTTGCCTCCATCTGGTACACCGTAGGAGTCTTGGCATAATTCTTACTCATTTTTGCCTGCCTCCTAATTGGCGCCCTGGGCAGCCTGCTGCGGCTGCGTTCCGCTCTGTGTGCCTGCTGTATTCTGCTCGCTGTCCCTCTGTACCGAGAGCTTTTCCTTGAGAAGAGGGATAAGCATCGTTATCGGAGCTTTTTCCTCCGATACTATGTCCGTCGAACTACTTGTTCCCTCGACTATGTGTATGTCAGAGCCTTTTTTGCTCGACCAGTAGTAGCCGCTGACAGTATCCTTATCCCGTTTCAGATCGATAGTCGCCCTGATGACAGGTCCGCTCTGCTGGAAAGACTGCACCAGAGTCTGGTCTCCCAGCTGATTCTGCATGTCCTCGGCTGAAACAACATAATCAGATATAGCTGTTATAGTACCCTCCATGTGACCGTACTCCTGACGGTTGACTGTTGACGGATACACGACAGCCTTCATGCCTGTCCGGATCTTTTTGCCTTCGGAAACAGGTATGTAGCATATTACCCCGTCGCTGTCCTCGCCTGCGACTCTGCAGACAGTAGTTCCGGCCTGGACTACGTTGCCGTCAGCTATATTGAGCCCGGATATCTTGCCGTCTACCCTCGATGTAAGAGTCATGGCCTCGATCTTTTTATTCTGGGTATGGATCTCTTTGTCGATCTGATCCAGAGCGCTTTCCTTTGCTGAATCGAACTGCATCTCGATAGATGTATCCTGATTCCCTTTATTTTTGCGTTCCGCTCTTACCTGAGCCTCAAGCTGGCTGACTGCATCCTGCAGGCCTTTTTGCGCAGACAGATTTGTATTATAATTCTGTGCCGCCGCGCTGTACGAAGCTTCAGCAGTCTTGACTGCTGATTCCGCATTCGCCGCCGAGTTTTTCGCGTTATCCATGTCAGTATTCGCCTTTGCGACGGCTTTTTCCAGTTCCTCAAGCTGCTTTTTTTGTTCCTCTGTAGGATTCGTTCCTATCGCCTGCTTGAATTCGTTGTACGCAGCGGAAACGTTGTTATATTTTTCACTTGCTTCGCTGTATTTTTTTGAAGCGCTTATATATTTTTTGTTAGCCCGCTTATACGCGGATTTAGCATTTGACTGCTTCGCCTTGGCGGTCCTTGTCTGGCTCCTCTGCTTTGAGAGCTGTCTGCTCTTTGCCCTGAGTAGCTCCTGATTGGTGGTAAGGCCGGCTCCTGTCGTGACCGCCTGCGACTTGATATCAATAAGAGTCTTGTTGTCAGCTGTAGCTTCATCGTCATAGGAATAGAAGGTGACAGCCTCGACACTGCCTCTTCGCTGCTTAAGAGTATCGAGTTCATCTCTCAGATCACTGTCATCAAGCTTTGCTATTTTTTGTCCGGCGCTTACATCATCACCCTCGGATACATACACATCCTCGACAATGCCGTCAGCCTCCGCCACAACAGAATGGATGCCGCCCATTCCCATGTATATGCCGTTTGCACTGACATTTACCGGAAGTCTGCCGAATATTGACCAAACCAATGCCACTGCAATAATAAGCGCCCCGCCTATAGCAGCAATCCAAAAAGAAGGCGATATTATTGTTATCGCCTTATCCAGCTGCTCTGGCGAAGACAGCTTGTCCAATGCAGCTTTTCTGTATAAATCAGCCACTATACGCTCCTGTCTTTTCTAAAACTAGTTTATGATTATTTCCTACCATTCAAAAGCGATTCCGCTAATAAGGACACCGAATATCCCGATAAGTATCAGATCATCTACGACTGCCAGTCCTCCGGCAACCTCCTCAAGCTCAGCTTCCGAAAGCTCTCCGTTAGCGGTCTTCTCTATCTGCTCGCGTGTGATCTCTCCGCTGGCAATCTTTTTGATCATGTCACCGAGCTTACGGATATCCTCTATTGAAAGCTCCACATCATGATCAGAAAGCCATTTTTGAGCATCCTCAGGGCTCCTGTTGTCAAGAAGCTCCTTGACCAGTTTTTCGTCCTTAAAAATCTCATTAAGCCTTTCGTTCATTCCCTTGCCTCCTTTTTATTTGATCAATCTGATATTATATCATCGTCTTTTTCTGACCAGTATTTTAACTCACTAATATATACTACTCCGCCGGCAGCCATTTCAAGATCCTCCTCGGAAAGCTGATTTCCCTTCTGGTTCAGCCTGTTCCATAAATTCCTTTTGTGCTCAGGATTGCTGAATCTGCTCTCTGACAAAGCCTTTTCGATTCTTTCTTC
The DNA here is from genome assembly GCA_017433945.1 of Mogibacterium sp. Lineage (GTDB taxonomy): Bacteria > Bacillota > Clostridia > Peptostreptococcales > Anaerovoracaceae > Crickella. The sequence continues at coordinate 7,184 of JAFRGH010000159.1, forward strand.
TTTAATGATCATACAGATACTCCTCTGATAATAATTCTCACAACAGCTGTATTAAATGCCATAAAAACTGCAGAGGAATGATACTACGCGCCATTTTCGAGTATGCTGCGGCATTTTGCCATCAGACGCTGATAGCGCTTGTTAACCGCCTTGGATTTGAGTCCAAGCATTTCGGCAATCTCAGAATCCTTAAGCTGCATAGTGTAACGCAGGTTAAGGAACTCTCTTTCGTCCTCCGAAAGCTGAGAATACAGCCTGAGCACAAGCTCATTGTTCTCAATATCCGCGGTAAAATCATTCGGTCCCGACGATGGCTCGTAGTATTCCGGCATATCCGCCCTTTTTGTGTAAGCAGCCGATCTGACATAGTTGACCGCCCTGTTGTGCGCGATCCTTGTGAGCCAGGTCGCAGGTGAAGAAAGCGACGGATCGTATTTGTCATAGGCCGTATACGCAGCAATAAAAGTCTCTGACACTATATCCTCGGCATCCTCACGATGCAAAAGCATCGTATAGACATACTTATAGATTCGGTCATAATACTTGTCGTATATGGTCTTAAAATCCGGTTTCCCTGCCGGAAACATTACAGTATTATCATTCATCACTTCAAGCTATATGTTTCTGTAATCATATACATGAACAGTCCCCGTTTGGAGACATCCTGCCGGAAAGAAATCTGCATATGATATATTAGCATATTTTAACCCCGAAATGTGCCTGCAATACAAACTTTACATAAGATCGCGGAGAGCCTCGTCGATCTGTTCATAAAGCTGGTCCGGGCTGCCGTTATTGCACAAGACGCGGTCAGCGTTCCGGAGCCTCACATCGTCCTCCTCCTGAGAGCCTATCATCAGATCTATGATGGTATCATCCATATTGTCACGTTCCC
>JAFRGH010000160.1 GCA_017433945.1 Mogibacterium sp.
GCGAGCATGCTGCTGATCCTTGCCGTGGTCTTGGGATACATAGACGGGAACTTGCAGCCGGGGAAGAACACGCCGCGCGAAGTGGCGTGCTTCCAGTTTCGGTAGATGTAGTCCTTCTTTTCTCTCAGCAGTCCCATGTAATCTTTTTCCACTGCCTGTTTGTCGCCGGCGGCGACACGCTCCCTGCGGAGCCCGAGCACCGTCTGCCTGCCGTCGATATGCAGCGGGCATACCTCGGTGCAGCGGCCGCAGAGGAAGCAGTGATACGCCAGCTCCCTGAGCCTTTCCGTATCGCCTATATCTATACCGTATTTTGAAAGAAACGCGCAGCTGTCACGACAGATGTGGCAGTGAACGCATTCCGAAGCAGATTTGTATTCCATGGTGAGACCTTTCTGAAATCGATTATTTAAGAGCCTTCATGACATCCGTTAATGTCAGCTGTCTGATTAATATAATATGCCTGATTGCCGGCATGTGCCAGGACAATTGTAGCAAATGTGTCAACCGGCAGCATTGTATGACGGATCGGAAAAAGAAAGCATATAAAAAATTAATAACGCAAGGGCGAACGATTCTATATATCAATGAATATGGAACAGAATCGTTGATAAAATAACTATGTACGTTATTGGAGAGTAATGGGTTAAATGGAGGCAAACATGACCAGAAACTCATCGATGATGCGCAAGCTCATGGTTCTGATGATGGCATTCGCTATCATGCTCACTTATTCAGTGGTGCCTATGAACCAGTCTTTTGCGGCATCCGGAAAGAAGCCGACCAAGATCACGCTGAATGCGAAAAGCAAGACGCTGACAGTCGGACAGACCTTCAAGGCAAAGGTCAAAAAGGTTAAGCCATCAAAGGCATCAAAGGCTGTTAAATGGAAATCCAGCAACAAAAAGGTTGCGACCGTAAGCAGCAAGGGTGTCATCAAGGCAAAGAAGGCAGGAAAGGCTACTATCACAGCCGTTTCCAAAAAGAACAAAAAAGCAAAAGCCAAGATCAAAGTAACTGTAAAGGCAAAGGGCGCTGTCAAGGAGAAGCCTCAGACCGTAGGAGCTCTTAAGTCGAGAAAGATGACAGTCAATATCGACATGAGCAAGTACCAGAAGGGCAGCGAGGTAGAAGTCTGGGTACCGGTTCCTCAGAATGACGAGTTCCAGACTATTTCAAATGTTGAGTCCGCGGCAGCTACAGCAGCAGTAAAAGAGATCACGACCGAAGCAGAGCACAAGAATAAAATGCTCCATATAAAGTGGGACAAAAACGCTGAGCCTGCAGGCAGAACAGCAAGTCTGTCCTTCACAGCTACAAGAGCAGAGGTTGGACGTCCGGCAGCAGAACTCAAGGATGACGCGAGTGCTGCAGTTTCAGATGAGGCAAGCGAGTATATCAACAAAGAATCTGCTTACGTCAAGGTCAATAACGCTGTTGTTAAGAACACAGCAAAGGAGATAGTAAGCGGAAAGAGCGGAACTGTTGAAAAAGCAAGAGCGATCTACGAATGGGTCATCGCAAATCTCGAGAGGATCGACAACGGAGAAACACTTACAAACGCGCAGGGAATGACAAAGACATATACTGTCATGGGCTGCGGATATGGTGACACCGTACAGATCCTGACAGATCTCAAAGAATTCGGAAGAGCAGGCGGACACTGCACAGATATCAATTCGACATTCGTAGCTCTCTGTAGAGCGGCAGGAATCCCTGCAAGAGAAATGTTCGGTATCAGACTCGGAGATGGAGAGAAGGCGAACGCTACAGGCTTCCAGCACTGCTGGGCTGAATTCTATCTGCCGGGCACAGGCTGGGTATATGCTGACCCTGCTGACGTTCTTAAGGCGATCAGACCGGGATCAGGAGCAAGTGTCGAGGAAATAGCTGCGGCAAAAGCCAGCGAGCTCTGCAAGACAAAAACAGAGTATTTCTGGGGACATGTTGACAACAACAGGATCGTTCTCAGCAGAGGACGTGATATAACCTTCAATCCGGCACAGCAGTCGGGTCCTTGCAACACATTCGGTTATCCATGCGCTGAGGTCGACGGAAAAAGGATCGAATGCACAGATGCTAAGAATTTCGTATATACAATCGAGACAACTCCACAGTCATTTAAGGACATGACTACAGAGGAGTGGTCGATGTATGGGATCGATTACAGCGATATCGACTATGTAAACGACTATTTCCTCGATGTCAGAGCGAATAAACTCTTCAATGAGGGACATCTGGTTACTTCAAATAATGTTGATGTAACAGGCGGTGAGATCGCTGCAGGCGATGCTGTTGCAAAGGCTCTTGACGCGGCATATGAAGCAGCTGCAGGCAAGAGAATAGTCGTAGTCTGCAATTCGGGCAACTCGCTCGCGAAGCGCGCTATGGACTATTTCAGCACTTCCGGCAAGGATATGAGCAATGTCGTATATCTTAAAGGCGGAGCTAACGGAGTCCTGAACGGTGAATTCAAGAATAATATGGGTATCACTGCGGGCAGCATCACAAACTCCGATTATGTTATCGATGTAAGACCTGACGCTCAGAAGACTGCAAACGGATATGTCCCTGGAGCAGCACAGGCACCAGTAAGCCCTGTTATCACAGATGCGGAGGCAAAAGCTGTCAAGGCGGCATATGATAATAACGGTGGAAGCAGAGTTGTTATCGTCTGCGTGACCGGAAACAAGCTTGCAAGAAACGCTATGGCAGCTCTTAAGCAGCAGGGCGCGGATATGAGCAAGGTCACATACCTGATCGGCGGATTCAATAATTCCTGGAGCAAGAACTACCCTGTAGTTTCGGGAGACAAGACAAAGGTCAGTGTTCCTGCATGGGTAACACAGGGTGACGGACCTGACGGCAAGCTTCTCATGCTCAAGGATGCTTCAGGCAATCTTGATCCTGCAAAGGCAGATCTGACACATCATATACTGGTCAATAAAGACGGCTCAAACGCTAAGGCAGCTTTACTGAATACTAAGGCTCTGCCTCTGCAGACATACAATGCCCTCACGATGATCGGAGGCAAACCGTATGACAAGTTCAATAAGGCTCAGTGCTTCGATTCTGAGGGTAAAGCTGTCAGCGCGTACCTGCCTGCAGATTCACAGAAGGTAAACGTAAGCTTCGAAGCAGACGGCAAGACATATGAGCTTAAGGATTTCTTTGATCATGTAGTTACACAGACAGCGGATATAACAAGTGCTGATTCTGTTACGACTGAGCCATATGAAGCTGATATGAGATTCGGCGGATGCATGGAAAATATCAATAATTTCTTTGACAGCGTAAGCGGAAACCAGACAGGCTGCATCACATGCACATTCAGCTGCTGGATCGGAACTGTTTCCAATGGCAAATATGCTTATAACACACAGGAAGCGAAGGTAAACAGGAAAAACGTTCCTGCCGCGAATACTCCTGTAACGGTTGTATACACACTTGGATAGCGTGAATATGATCTGAAGAATAGGGCCGTCCCAGAACCAAAGTATCTAAAAACGAGGTTTCCGGAGCTTTGCTAAGGCTCATAATAATGATGCGGAGATCAGTGAATCGAGAGATTTGCGGATCTCCGCTCGGCTTTGGGAGATAAAAAATGAAATAAAAATTAGATTGTATTTACTATTCAATATAACAATACAGTGCCGCTCAGGCATTTGCTATATCAATTGTTACTTGCATATGCATGATTGGTAAAATACATAGGATAGTTATTGGTATACCAAGGTTAAACGGAGGAAAAAGTATGACCGGAAGAACATCGATGATGCGCAAGCTCATGGTTCTGATGATGGCGTTCGCTATCATGCTCACTTACTCAGTGGTGCCTGTGAACCAGTCGTTTGCGGCATCTGCAAAGAAACCGACCAAGATCACGCTGAATGCTAAGAGCAAGACGCTGACAGTCGGACAGACCTTCAAGGCAAAGGTCAAAAAGGTTAAGCCTGCAAAGGCATCCAAGGCTGTTAAATGGAAATCCAGCAACAAAAAGGTTGCGACCGTAAGCAGCAAGGGTGTCATCAAGGCTAAAAAAGCAGGAAAAGCTACTATCACAGCTGTTTCCAAAAAGAACAAAAAGGCAAAAGCCAAGATCAAAGTAACTGTTAAGGCTAAGATCAAGGTCAAGACTGCTACAGCAGAGGAATTTGCCGCAGCTGATTTTATTGTTGACGCGAGAACGGCTGATTCATACGCAGGATGGGCGCTTGGAGATGACAAGAACGGCGGACATCTTGAAAACGCCGTTAATATTTCCGCACAGTGGCTGAACTGTGACTATTCATCTGTTCCTGCTGAGAACAAGACCCGCGATGAAGCTATCCAGATGGAGATAGATGACAGCGGACTGATCAAGGGCGGAAATATTGTTGTTTATGACACCAACGATAAGGATGCTGACGCAGTAGCAAAGTATCTCATATCCAAGGGTTATAAAAATGTTAAGAAATACAATGCATCTGCGGAGATCAATGCTGCCGGAGCAAAGCTGGTAAGCTATAAGAATTATAAGATGAATGTTCCTGCAGAGGTCGTTAAGAGTATTTCGGACTTCAAGGTAAAGGGTGCTGCGCTGAGCGATAACGCGAAAGCTATAGTAGGATCAAAGTCTGCCGCCAAGGTAAAGATCCTTCATGCTGAATATGCTGCTGCCGGCAAGTATACAGATGACGGCTATATGAAGGACAATCCTATTGACTGGACAAAGGCCGGTTATTATTCAACCGGACATGTTCCGGGAGCAGAGCCTATCAGCACTGACGATTTCGAGCCGGAAAGAGAAGCAAAGAGAGATATCATCAAGACAGCCGGCGCCACATATGGCAATAACGCAGATATAGGCTGGATCGCGGATTATCTCCTGAGAAATGATGATGAGCTGATCAAGCTTGTTGCAAAATACGGAATCAACAAAGATGATTGTGTTGTTGTAGCAGGACCTGAGCCTATGGCTACAATTAAGATTGCTCTTGTACTCAGATACGCAGGTGTAAACGATATCCACGTAATGACTGCTGCGTATAATGAGTGGAATCTGAAAGGATTCGAGCTTGAGAAGAATAAGATCAATGAGCCTAAAGCAGGTACAGATATCACATCAATCGGCAATCCGGATCTGATCGATACACAGGATGAGGCGGCAGCACTGCTGAACAATCCTAATGCACAGCTTATCGATACAAGAACAGTTGAAGAGTATAACGGCAAGGATTCAGGATATACTTATCATGATCTTGTCGGAAGGATCGATAAAACTGTCAATTCACCATCAGGTATAGGATATTCCAGCGGTATGTATTACTACAGGAACCCTGATAAGACCATGAGAAGCCAGGATATCCTTGAGGCAATGTGGAAGAAGCAGGGAGTAGATACTACCAAGCATATGTCGTTCTTCTGCGGCTCCGGATGGAGAGCTGCTGAGGAAACATGGGATGCATGGGTACTCGGATACAATGCTTCCATGTACAATGACGGATGGCAGGGATGGTCCAACGCAGGACGTCCGTTTATAGCAGCAGACGGCAAGTCATATGCTCTTGACGCAAACAATGGTGAGCTCGTTGAAAGCACAGTCAGAATCGACAATACTCCGGACTTCCTGAATATGTCCAAGGAGAAAGTATGGCCGCATTACGGTGTCAGCGAAATCAAGGATACGGAGTGTGTTATCGATGTAAGAAACGAATCTCTGTATAAGGAAAGCCATTATCCTGGTTCTGTATCAGCTCCTGTTCTGACAGCGGATGACAAGGATCCTGCAACAATGGCTGCAGATCTTGAAAGTGCATACTCCAAAGCTGAAGGTAAGAGGATAGTCATTGTCTGCAACAGCGGCAACTCTCTTGCAAGAAAAGCAATGAACTACTACCAGAAGGCCGGCAAGAATATGGAGAACATCACATATTACATCGGCGGAGCTAATAAGCTTGCAGCTGACGGCAAGATGGTAAAGATCGAGTTCTTCCCGATGGATGATGCTGAATGGGCAAAATACGGCACGGATACGATCGACCCTGAGAAGGACCTTATTGTTGACGTAAGAAAAGCTGAAGACTTTGAAAAAGGCCACATTGAGGGTGCATTTAGCGTTCCCGGAAGCGTGGATGCGATCGACCCGCAAAGCGAGACCGCAGGAAGCCTGAACACAATGCATCAGGCTGCAAGAGCGTCAAACAGCAGAATCGTATTCATATGCTACAGCGGTAATAAATATGCCAGAAGGGCTATGGATTACATCTACAACACATTCGCTGATGAAGGAATCACTCCTGAAAAGGTCACATACCTCAAGGACGGCTGGAATGGCTGGAAGGACGCAGGCAAGCCGTACATGATCGGCAACGTCAAGGTTGATACAAGCACAAAGACTGCAACGATCAAGGCTAAGGTAAGCGCTGCATATGTCGCATCAGACGCAAAGGATATCTATCACTTCGTCAAAGCCGAAAAATCTGATGGAGATGCTGCGTTTATAAGCGATGCTGATGTAATCGATTTTCACAGCGCGATAGCTGCTATCGGCGGCAAAGCATGGTCGGATGATTCGGCTTCCCTGGAGACAGGCCAGACACTTTCCCAGGCTGCAGCAGCAGGCATCGGAAGTAGTGCGTTTTCACATCTTGAAGTCACTGTTGACGGGAAGGCTCTCACAGAGGTCCTGAAATACAAGGAAAACGGAACTGAAAAGGCTCCGGCTCTTGATTTCGCTTACAGCGGCAATCTGGCAAATCAGCTTGACTGGAAGTCAGGCTGCATAGCATGTCTGCAGAGTTGCCCGGCCGGCATCGTTACAAACAATGCTGTCGGATTTATGACTGCGAGCAAAGAGGGCAACTATTTCTATCTTAACTCGTCCGAACTGACAGCAAATCAGGAGGTAATTGTCTCCTTTAAGCTTAAGTAAGTGAAGTAAACTGAAAAGGATAGCTTAAAGCCGTTTACGGCCAATATAAAATATCTGCGGGGAAACCGGTTCGTTCCGGTTTCCCCGTTTTCCATCAAAGAAACATCAGCATATAAAGAGGTATAATTAGCTTTTTATCCGCAGAGAAAAGAGAAAAGGCTAAGAGCATCAGGGCAATTTGCTATTATTGTACCGGCGCATCTATCTCATATATTGATAAAGACAATAAGATGAGATGAATTGACAAAAAGCTATAAAAAGTTATAAAAGAATAGTGAGCATACAAAAGTTATAAAAGAATACACATACTTCAATGAGCACAGTGATCGCGGCGGTGACGCATGAAAAGCATAATATGCCGGGGGATGAGCTGTACCTGCCGCTTATGGCAGGGGCTTTTGGCATGTCCGTGCGGGAGACGGCCGACTATGTCCGAGATGATTACGGTGACAATATCTCAGAGCGTAATGCCGGATACTGTGAGCTTACCGGGCTGTACTGGATGTGGAAAAACTGCGATGCGGACAATATAGGCCTGTGCCACTACAGGCGCTATTTCGCGGAGCCTGAGCGCTTCTTAGCCCGGATGTCCCGAGGCGCTCGGGGCGCGGGAGGAATATTTGTCAGACTGAGCCATGCAATCGCGAAACGCGCGCCCGGAGCGGACAGATACGAATATATACTGACCGGATACGGTGCTGAACACTTGATGGAGCAGCATGAAATAGTATTGCCAAAACCGCGCAATTACCTGATAGAAACCAACTACTCGCAGTACGCTCACGCTCACGATGCCGCGCATCTTGACGCCGCGAGAGAAGTCATTTCTGATGAATATCCCGAATATCTCGATGCTTATGACGCAAGGATGGCGATGAGCACCGGCCACAGGTTCAACATGTTCATCATGCGCCGTGAGCTTCTCGATGAATACTGCCGCTGGCTGTTCGATATTCTGTTTGAGCTGGAACGCAGAATAGGAGACAGCGGCAGCGCCAGGGTATACGGCTATATCGGTGAGCGTCTGCTCGATGTATGGATAGACAAAAATGGATACGAGTATACGGAGCTGCCGTATGTATTTATCGGAAAAGAGCATTTGCTGCGCAAGGCTGCGTTGATGATAGTCCGAAAGCTGAAGAATAAGCTGAGTTAGACAGACGGACACAGTTAAGACCGGTGAGTTTAGGCATACAGACGAATTGCTGATATAGCTGCCGGAAATAACTGCCAAAACAGCAGCTGGAATACAGGATCAGGTTGTAACAGGTGATATGAAAGAGAATAAAACATCGGATCATTATAATTCGGATAATACCGGCGAAAGCAGGAAGAGCCGGCTTGATCTTTTATCGGGAAAGCTTGCTGCTGCCCCGGGGCTTTTGATGTGCCTGATAACAGCAGGAATGCTGGCGGCTGATGTTGTACTGCCGTCAATGGCGGATCTGCAGTATACAGTATATCCCCTGGCATACAGACTGCAAACTCTTATTGCCGTAGTCTGCTGCCTGATCTATATGTGGCTGCGAAAGGATGCGTACGGAACAGAAGCGCCGGGTGATAAGAGCGACGGACCGGATATCAGCACACTGATGTTCCTGGCATTCGCATTGTTTATTATGATTTCGACATTCGTAAACGGATTCAGCCGGGATGCGATATTCGGAGTGCAGTTCAGATATATTGGCGTATTCGATCTGATAGTGTTCATGGCGGTCTACATGGGCCTGAGCCGCCGTGCAGCTGCTGAAGGAACTGCGGGCGCTGTGCTGTGGGGCATCGTGTGGACGGCTAATCTCATAGACGCGGCTGTTCTGCTTTCGATACCGACGGACGGGATCGCAGCGTTTGAAAATAAAGAGGGCCTGAGCGCGGTATTCTTTCACAGCAATCATTATGGCTATTTCCTTGTGATCGCAGTGATCATCAGCGCAGGCTATTACATATACGGAGATATGCTGCAGATGATCGCAGGTATTGTTTCGTTCGGCCTTAATATGGTAATGCTGGTATTCAACAGATCTCTCGGCTGCCTGATCGCGGTGGCGGCAGTGCTACTGATCATGCTTATCGAAGCGATGATACGCGGAAGGGACATTGAACGCCGCAAGGCATTTATTCTGGCTGTCTGTCTTGTTACAGCACTGGCGGCCCTGCTGGTCTGCAGCCACAGACTCAGGATCGAGCTGTATTTTACACTGCGCGAGGCTGTATCGATACTGCATGGGCAGGGAAATCAGTACATGGGTCACGGCAGATGGCAGTTATGGGAGCTGACGGCGGACTATATCAGGCAAAAGCCGCTCCTGGGATACGGATGCGAGGGAATAAGCGAGATGCTGTTTACGGACAGTCCGGCTGTCAACAAGGTTGGGAGCCCGCACTGCGAGCCTCTCGCATACGCTGCGTTTTTCGGCATACCGGCCGCGCTGTTCTATCTTGGCGGCTGCGTTTCCGCAATCGCAAAGGGCCTCCGAAGGAAAGCAGGAGCCGCAGACAGATCAGACAACACGAGTCCTGCGCAAACAGGGATACAAGCAGCGGATCCTGCGATTTACAGCAGGGTCGCCGCATACGCCGCAGCGGGATATTTCATTTCTTCTCTGTTCGGCGTGGCAGTGTTTTACACAGCCCCGTTCTTTTTCATCCTGCTCGGGACAGCAGCCGGATGTGCGATAGAGGAACGCAGCATTTAGAGACAGAGCTATAGTTTAATTCAATAACACTGTCTAACCTTTGTAAACACATTGCATTTTCGATTCCTCAAAATGTAGAATCTATATGTATGTAATAAGGAAAAAACGGAGGTTAGAGACATGAAGAAGAGATTCAGGAAGACATTTACTGTCGTCCTCTCTGTTGCGCTTTGCTTTATGCTTGCAATTGGCGTAGTAGAAATAGTAGGAATGGCAAACGGCCCTGTTGAGGCCGCACAGACTATCAGCTCAGCCGGAGACGGCGGCGGCACCGGCGGCGGTGGCGGCGGATATGTGCCAGTGACTCCGAAAGCAAAATCCAATCCTATCAGCGTCAAAGGCAAGACCGTAAGCGTCAAGGGCGACACGATCAAAAAGAAGAATGTTAAGTTTGCCAAAAAGAAGATACTTAAAGTTAAGAACGCAAAGGGCACAGTCAGGTATAAGCTTGTAAGCGCAAACAAATCCAAGAAAAAATTCAGCATCAACAAAAAGTCAGGCAAACTGACAGTCAAAAAGGGCCTCAAGTCAGGAACCTACAAGCTCAAGATCAAGGTTACCGCATACGGCGTTAAGAACAAGTACAAGAAAGGCTCCGATACGGCAACTGTTAAGGTAAAGGTCGGCAAGGCTACTGTAAAGCCGGATCCTGAACCAACACCGGAACCAAGTGACGGCTCGGATACCGGATCAGACGGTCTGACTCCGGCAGCATAATATACTAAGAGATAATCAGATTGGGCGGCATCGAGATGCCCGCCCAATTTGTTATATAGCAGAGCGAATGTGCCTGCCCCCGGTAAAACAATGTCATTAAGGATCAAAGCGAAAAATAACAAACCGGATAATAACAAGCTGAAAAAAGCCAAAAGACGCACTTTGTACAGTGCTGTAAAAAGATCCTTTGACATTGCTGCGTCCGCTGCGCTTATCGGAGCGTCGGCGCCGCTGATGGCAGTAATTGCCGTTCTGGTAAGGGCGGAATCGCACGGCTCGGCGATATATGTACATGAACGTGCCGGCAAAGGCGGCAGACAGATCAGGATACTCAAATTCAGGAGCATGAAGCAGGGCTCGGACGATCTCGAAGCATCTCTGAATGATAAAGACCTTGAAGCATATTATCAGGAATATAAGCTTAAGGAAGATCCGCGCGTAACCGAGATCGGCCGCATGCTCAGGCTCACATCGCTCGACGAGCTTCCGCAGCTTTTCAATGTGCTCGCAGGCAGCATGAGTCTGGTCGGACCGCGTCCCGTGATGGAAAGCGAACTCTTATTTTATACTGCAGACGAGCGTGAAAGATTCCTGTCCGTCAAGCCGGGTATCACGGGCTACTGGCAGGTCTGCGGCCGCAGCGATGCGACGTATCAGAGCGGCAGACGTCAGGAGATGGAGCTGTATTACGCGGATAACGCGGGAATTCTCCTCGATGTCAATATACTGCTAAAGACGCTGCCGGCAGTTCTGCGCAAAAAAGGTGCATACTGATGGAAAAGTCCTCGGCGGAGAGCGTCACAGCTGACAAGATCGCAGCACAAAGGATCGCAGCTGTAATAGTCACATACAATCGAAGGGAAAAACTCCGGCACTGCATCGAGGCGGTGCTGCGGCAGGATACCGCAGACGTGCCGGATATTTTTGTGGTCGACAATAACAGCAGCGACGGAACTGAATCAGTGATAGAGGAGCTGAGCTGTCAGGCTCCGGGCCGCATCACTTGCTGCCGCCTGCCCGAAAACATCGGAGGAGCCGGCGGATTCAGCTGCGGCGTGCGAAAAGCCGTTGAAGCCGGATACGATATACTCTGGCTGATGGACGACGACTGCATCCCCGCGCCGGATTCACTGGATCAGCTGCTTCGCTTCGGCAGATCGCAGGATGGCAATTACGGCTTCCTAACATCAAAGGTGCTGTGGCGTGACGGCAGCCCGTGCAGGATGAATGTGCCGAGACGTACGGCCTTCAAAAATATAAGTCTTCGCGCTCTCGGGAAGCTCACGGAGCCGTGCAGCGTAAGCATGGCCTCATTTGTCTCGCTGCTCGTGCCGGCAAGAATCGTAAAGGCTGTAGGACTGCCGATAAAGGATTTTTACATATGGACGGATGACTGGGAATACACGCGCAGGATATCACGGAGATATCCGTGCTGGCTTGTGCCGGCAAGCGAAGTAATCCACGACTGTGACAGCAACAGCCCGGCGGATATAGCCGGGGCAGACGGAGAAAGAGTGCAAAGGTTCAGATATCTATACCGCAATGATGTCTTCCTGTACCGGCGCGAGGGTGTCAAAGGCCTTGCCTATGAAGCAGCGAGACTCAGTCTGCACAGCGCAAGGATCGCATTCAGCAAAAACAGCCTGCGCGAAAAGCTGCGCCGTGAGGGAATAATGCTCTCGGCAACAGCAAATGGTCTCAGGTTCAGGCCGGAGACGGAGAGAGTCGGGTCAGATGCAGTAAGGATACTTGAGGCATTCGGAGAACCGCTGTCATATGGCGGTCAGGAAAGCTTCGTGATGAACATGATCGATCACATGGATACGGCGGGCCTGGTATTCGACATGCTCACCCCGTACTACTGCGACAATGCCGAAATCAGCTCGCGGATCCGGGCAAGCGGGGGCAGCCTGCATGCTCTTGGCTGCAGCTTCAGACCGGGCCGGAGCCGCGCGGATACGATAGCGCCGATACGCAGATTTCTGAGAGAGAATCATTACGATATTATCCATATACATTCAGGCAGCAGCTCGATGCTTGCGATCTGCTCATGGCTTGCTCACGATGCCGGTATAAAAAGGATAATAGTGCATTCTCACAGCACGGGTCTTGACGGTCCTGTGCACAGGGCGGCAAAGCTCGCAACGACCGGAGCGCTGCGAAAGTATCCGACCGACTGGCTTGCCTGCTCTGAGGCGGCGGGTCTTTGGAGATTCCCGGCCGATATATGCAGAGACAGTCTGCGCATAGTAAGAAACGGGATAGACGCTGACCGCTTCGCGTATGATGGAGCTGTCCGGACGAGGACGCGCAAAGACCTCGGTATTGCAGATGACGCTGTAGTTATCGGGATGGTCGGAAGATTATCAGCCGTCAAGAACCACAGCTTTATGATAGACTTACTAGGTGATATTCTGAGAGAAAATGACAGGGAAGCAGCAGAGCAGGAAAAAAAGGAACGTGAAATGGTGTCCGGCGGCAGATATATGCTGCTGATCGCCGGAGACGGTGAGCTCTCGGCCCGGCTCAGAGAGGCTGCAGAGGCAGCCGGGATCGCAGACGCGGTGATCTTCACAGGAGCAGTGCAGGACATAAGCGATATCTATCAGGCTCTCGATCTGCTTGTGATGCCGTCGCTGTACGAAGGCTTTCCGATTGCAGCTGTCGAGGCGCAGGCGTCGGGTCTCGAGGTCTGTGCAGCGGATACTGTGACAGCCGAAGCAGACCTGAGCGGTCTGGTAAGATTTTTGCCGCTCGGTGACAGAGCAGCATGGATAGACGCGATCACATCGAAGCACCGGCGCCATACCGGCGCAGCCGAGCTGATAAAAAACGCGGGTTATGACGCGTATGAGAGCGCTGCGCTGCTGCGGGACATTTACTGCAGGCAGCAGCTTCCCCGAGAGACTTATTGAAGATGAACTATTACACGGAAACCAATTACTTCGATCATGATGAACTGCTCAACGCATACGGCAAGGGCCGTGATGATTATTTTGAGATGTTCAGAAGATGCGGTCTTGTGAGGATTCCGATCAGGGTTTTCAAGGACAGGCAGCAGGTGGGACTGATCAGCAGGATACGGCTCGAGGCGGGACTGCGGAGGGAATGGAAAAAGGCTCTGAGTAAAGCGGGCCGCGGGGATACACTTTTCATCCATACACCTCCGAGTGAAAAATTCTCGGGCTTCGAGAGCAGCATCAGGCTGGCCCGTAGCCGGGGCTGCAGGATAGCAGTCGTGGTTTTTGATCTCGAGGAATTCATGTCGCCGTTTACAATGGCAAACGGCAGGCTCAAATATTATATGAGCCGAAGGCTCGAGCAGAGGATACTCTCGCTGGCTGATGCCGTGATGGTCCATAACGACGCGATGAAGGAATATATAGCCGGGATGGGAGTGCCCCGCGTTATGATAGTGCCGGTCGGAGTCATGGATTATCTGAGGGACGAAGAGCCTGATGAGGATGAGATAATGTCAAGACGGGGCCGCAGCCTGCCGCTGCAGTTCTGCGGCAGTCTCGCAGCCGAAAAAGCCGGATTTGTCAGGGAGATACCTGCAGATCTGAGTGTGGATATCTACGGCAGCGGGCTGTCCTGTCAGCCCGGCGGGAATGTGAGCTACAGGGGCGCATACGATTCGACAGAGCTGATGGATATTCTTGCGGGCTCATTCGGACTGGTCTGGGACGGAGCTTCGGCAGATACGGTCAGCGGAGCGTTCGGAGAATACATGAGGTACAGCAGTCCGCATAAGATGGCTCTGTATCTGGCAAGCGGACTGCCGGTCATAGTCTGGAAGGAATCGGCAATGGCGGGTTTTGTGGAGCGTGAGAAATGCGGTATTACCGTCGGCAGCCTGCATGATGTGCGGGGACTGATAGATGCGATCTCAGACGAGGAATACTGCGAGATGACAAAAAACGCGATCCGCATCGCTGCGGACCTCAGAAAAGGCAGTCATATCCGTAATGCCGTCGAAAAAACCATAGAGATCCTAAGCTGCAGATCAGGAGAACACGGCAGATGACGGAGCGAAAGCCATCGATAAAACTCAATATGGCGCTGAACGTGATACTCACGATAAGCTCAATAATATTTCCGCTGATCTCCATGCAGTATGTCACGAGGGTGCTCGGACCTGACGGGATGGGCAAGGTGTATTTCGCGACATCGGTGATAACGCTGTTTTCCATGTTCGCTGAGCTCGGCATACCGGTCTACGGGATACGGGCCTGCGCCAGGGTAAGGGACGACCGGGCTGCGCTCAGCAGGACGGTGCATGAGCTGATGCTGATCAATCTTATAACATGCGTGGCTGTCTATATTGTCTTTGCGGCCGCGCTGGTGTCAGTGCCCGTACTCCGGCAGAGCAGGGCGCTGCTGATGATAATGAGCTCGGGCATGCTGCTGAATGCGCTCGGCGCTGAGTGGCTGTACAAGGCTCTTGAAGAATACAGATATATTACAATCCGTACCATCTTTTTCAAGACTGCCGCGCTCGCGGGGATCTTTGCGCTGATCAGGCAAAAGGATGACTATGTGCTCTACGGGACGCTTACGATATTCGCGGCGGCTGCATCCAATCTGCTGAATCTGCTCAGGCTCAGGAGGCATATAGACTGGCGGAGCCATGGAGGTTTCGTTCTGCCGGCCGCCGAGCTTAAAAAGCATATACGCCCTATGCTCGTCATTTTTATGATGCTTGTGGCAACAGCTGTTTATACCAATATAGACATGCTGCTTCTCGGAGTGATGAAGGGCGATACAGAGACGGGTCTTTACGGAGTTTCGGTCAAGATAAAGCTGGGGATGGTGAATCTTGTCACTGCTGCGAGCGCGGTGCTGATGCCGCGGATGTCATACTACATAGGCAGGGGGCGTGCAGAGGAAGCCGGCGATCTGATAGAAAAAACGCTGACTGCCGTCTGTCTGATCGCGTTTCCGCTTGTGTGTTGCATCGTAATGCTGGCGCCGGAATGCATTTCTCTGCTGGCAGGCAGTGAATTCGCGGGGGCTGTTATGCCGATGCGCGTTATAATGCCTGCGGTCATATTCATAGCGATATCGAATATCGCCGGAATGCAGAAGCTCATACCTATGGGGCATGAAGCAAGCGTTACCCGTGCGGCGTGGATCGGAGCATGCGTGGATACCGCGCTGAACATATTTCTCATCCCGGCATTCGCATCCGCGGGGGCAGCAGCTGCAGCCATGATAACAGAATCCGTTGTTATGCTCTGCCTCCTGAGATCTGTCAGGCTGGCGGAGGGGCGGAGCATGTTCAAAGGGATACCCCTGCCCGGGATCATCATTGCCGCGGTGATGGCCATGCCGGCATGCATCCCTGCTGTGAAAACGGATGCTGTGCTGATCGTCAGGACAGTCGCTGCGGGATGCTGCTATATGGCGGTCTACGCTCTGCTGATATGGCTGGTCTGGGCGAAATGGACAAATAACAGGAAAGAACATCATAAATAAAATCATCAATATACTTACTGCTGATAAACACCGGAATCAAAGATGCTGCTGAACAAAAAAACAGATATAAGGATAAACCGTAAAAAAAGAATATCAGGGCGCAACGGAAACAGCGGACGAAAAGAGGGGGCGCGCGAGACAAACGACCGCGCGCTGATCATCTTCACCCGCGAGCCGGAGCCGGGGCGTACCAAGACGAGGCTCATGCCTTATCTGAGCCCGGAGGATTGCGCTGAGCTTCATCGCTGCATGATCAGGGATATAGCCTCGCAGGCCGCGCAGCTAAACGCGGATGTCATAGTCTCATATACCTGCAGCGCGCATGCTTCGGAAAGCGCAGACGTACCGCCTTTTTTGCAAGAAGTATTCGGAAGACATGATCACGTAATGGCGGAGTTTATAAAACAGAGCGGCGATGATCTCGGCAGCAGGATGGAAAACGCCTTTGCCGAAGCCTTCGCCAAGGGCTATAAAAAGGTGATACTCATCGGTACCGATATTCCGGAGCTCGAGGCGGAGAGCATAGACGCAGCTTTCGCGATGCTCGATGTATCTGATGTTGTGCTCGGGCCGACTGAGGACGGAGGCTATTATCTGATCGGGATGAAGGCCCTTCATCACGAAGCCTTTGACGTGAAGCTCTACGGAGTTTCGAGCGTATATGAAGAAACAGCTGCCTCCATAAGAGCTGCCGGTCTCAGCGTCAGCATGGTCGACAGCTACGCGGATATAGATACTCCGCAGGACGTAAGCGGCTACAGGCACAGGATGAGAGAGGACAGCAGGCTGAGGCTTATCGGGAGCTGTATTCCGGCGCGCGATTTCGTGCCGTTTCGCGGGCGCATCCGGGAGAGCCTTCCTGTGAACACATATACCGGCCGCTTCCTGAGCGAAAAAGCAAAGATCTCCGTCATCATTCCGGTATATAACGAGGCTGCGGAGATAGGCGTGATGCTGGATCAGCTGCGGCCGCATCTGGACGAATGCGAGATAATATTTGTCGACGGCGGCAGCACAGACGGCACCGCGGAAATGATCTGCGGAAATGCAGAGGATGCCTGCGCGGCAGATACTGGCCGTCAGGAGGCAGATGGCTTTACTCTGATAAAAACAGAAAAAGGGCGAGGCAGACAGCTCAACACTGGAGCTCTCGCGAGCAGCGGGGACATACTGTTTTTCCTGCACTGTGACAGCATACTGCCGGATGAATTTCTGCGGGAGATTCGAAGAGTGATGTCACGCTGCGAATGGGGCTGCTTCGGCGTAAAATTTCCGTCAAAAAACTTTTTCATGCTGACCAACCGCATCATCTCGAATCACCGAGCGGTATGCCGCAGCCTGCCGTTCGGCGACCAGGGGATCTTTATTGACCGCAGCCTGTTCTTTGAAGCAGGAATGTTCCCGGAACAGCCTGTGATGGAGGATTACGAATTCTCACTCAGAATCAGGAGATACATGCCGGCGCCCGGGCTGACGCGCAGACGAATCGTTTCTTCGTCACGCAGATACGGCAAAGGCACGCTCAGCATACTGAAGACAGAGCTGTGCATGTTCCAGCTCCGCTATTTATACAGAAAAGGCGTCAGCGCGGAGAAGCTGCAGCGCTATTACCGGGATATCAGATAAATTGCAGTATCATGCGCCATCCCCGGGGGCTGCCTTTTCGGCGGCGCAAAAGAGGGAGATGCCTGCCTGCATATATCCCGCTTCTATAAAGAAGGCTTATAGGAAGAGACGGCACAATAGATTGCATCAATTTGTTTAGGACTGTCAATAAAAGATACAATAGCCATGTATGGGGCGTGCCGGAAATCATCCGGACAGTCCCCGAAATCAAGGTAATATTTTTTATATGGAAAATCGGAGGATCAATACTATGAAAAAGAAACTTATCGCGCTTATGATGATGCTGGCGATGGTATTCTGCCTGGCTGCATGCGGCGGCGGCAATTCCGAGCCTGCAGAGGAGGAAGCGGCAGAGCCTGAAGCTCAGGAGGAAACAACAGAGGAAACAGCGGCAGCTCCTGCAGCGCCTGAGGACATTGTTGTTGATGCAGAGGCTGGCACAGTTACTATAACAGCAGCAGTCAACGGAACATTCTTCGACCAGTCGACCATGCACTGCGTGGTATTCAAGGACGGCGGCGCGGCAGACGGCGCCATGATGGCAGCGTACTGCGATTCCCAGGATTTCTACAACGCAATGGTAGAAGCAGGCGGCGAGCCTTGGTGCACCGACGGTTCACACCTCGAGGACGGCGAATTCACTGACGGTCAGAAGGTAGACGTTTCATTTACATGGGAAGGACAGGATGAGCCTGTAGCTCTTGCCGATGCTCTCAAGACAGACGACGGCAGACCTGACATCGACATGAGATTCTCCGGAAACCAGCAGGGCAACAAGGAAGCCGGCTCCGGCTGCATCGCGTGCCTCAACAGCTGCTGGGCAGGAATCACTTCAAACGCTGCTTACGCGTTCGGCGCTATCGACGCCGGCAACCCGCATGTATATATGGACGATTCTGTAATGCCTGAAGACGGCACAGACGTCACAGTAACATTCACACTGCAGAAATAATACAGGCAGTATCGATCCGGACAGGGCAGCTGCGCCCTGCCCGGACTTTTTCGTAAGATTAATAAACACCTGAAGGAAAAATAATGGAAGATAAAGCTGTAAATACACCAAAAAACAAATATAGAGATAATTATCCTGAGGGCGGCAAACACGCGGCGCCTGAGGAAAAGAGCGGCAGCTGGAAGGGCAGGATAGTCCTGCTGATACTGGCGGTTCTCTGCATCGCTGCGTATTTCGGGATCCCTTCAGTACATGAATGGGTCAACAATGTTGTCGCGATGTTCAAATCAGGCGACTTCGACCAGATGCACGATTTCATCGCTAAATACGGCAAATGGGCTATGGCGATCTCCGCGCTGCTGATGATCTTCCAGTCGCTCGCCGCGCCGCTGCCTGCATTTTTCATTACCCTGACCAACGCCAATCTCTTCGGCTGGTGGCAGGGCTGCATACTTTCATGGGCATCATCTATGGCAGGAGCCGCGCTCTGCTTCTGGATAGCGCGCATACTCGGCAGGGACGTGGTCGAAAAGATCTGCTCCAGAGGAGCTCTCGCCTCGATAGAGGAATTTTTCGAGAAATACGGCAAGCGCTGCATACTGATCGCGAGGCTGCTGCCGTTCATCTCGTTTGATATAGTCTCATATGCTGCGGGCCTCACATCAATGGGATTCTGGGGATTCTTTGTTGCTACCGGAATCGGTCAGCTCCCTGCGTGCATCGTTTATTCGTATGTTGGCGGAATGCTGACGGGCGGTGCCAAGAAATTATTTATCGGTCTGCTCTGCCTGTTCTCGCTCGCGATACTTGTCGCGCTTATCAGACAGGTTTACAGCGCGAGCGAAAAGAAGAAACAGGCTGCTGCCGAAGCCGCGGGCGAAGTGTATTTCAAAGAGCCTTCAAACCCCGCGAGACTGTTCAGCAAGCTGTATGATTCAGCTTTTTGGGGCATGATAATCGGCCTCGTATGGTCAGGAGTGCCAACATACGGCGCTAAGGTCAACGCGGGCTGGGTACTGCTCGGCGGATGGCTGCTGACATTTGCCATCGTGCTCTGCATCAGGAAACTCAAATGCGGTCCGATCTTCTCAGCGGTCAATGTTCTGGTATGCCTTGGGATAATCGGATATCTCTGCGGTTTCGGCTCCGCATTAATGAGGAAGCCTGCCGGGATACTGAGGATGGGACTCGGACTCAGGACCGTGCCGCTCGACACATTCAATATCGCGTTCGTCTGCTTCCTCGTGATCGGCTATGTGATCGTATTGCTGCTCTGGAAGAGGCAAAAAGGCGTGGATGCCCGAGCTAAGGCTGAATACGAACAGCTCAAAGCAGCGAAAGCCGCAGAAAAAATGAACTGACTTGAAAACGGATATCACTGGATCTTATGACTTGGTTAAAAAAGAATTATAAGTTACTGCTCTTTGTTCTGATCATCGCTGTGATACTGGTTCTGAACCACATATTCGGCTGGTCGGAATACCTCAGCGACTCGGATAATCTTGAATTTCTCTCATCTATGATAGACGATCACTTCGCGGAGGCAGCCCTGATCTATATCGGGCTGACCGTTATCGCATGCGTCTTTTTAGCCCTGCCGGGAGTGACCTTTGCCATCCTGGCAGGAGCCATATTCGGCCCGTGGTGGGGCACGCTGTTATGCCTGATCGCCACCACCCTCGGCGCCATAATCGCATTCATCGCCGGCAGATTTTTTCTGCATGATTCCATCAAGCCTATGGTAGCGAAAAATGCTGCTCTCAAGCGTGTACTCTTCGATGATGCCGGCCGCAGCGACATAGTTCTGCTTGCCATAACCCGGCTGGTCCCCCTTTTTCCGTATAACATACAGAACTTTGCGTACGGCATCACGGACATTTCCCTCGCGCACTATTCTCTATATACCTTCATCTTTATGATACCTGGCGTCGCATTGTATACTATAGGCACCGCAGGCTTCACAGAAGACGAAAACCGCTGGCTCTATTTTGGCATTGCGGCAGCCCTGCTGGCCCTGGTCATGTTCCTGGGATGGTTCATCAAGAAGAAATATCTTGGCGACGTGCCGGAGGACGGAGAAGAGAAATAATGAAAATAAACATCAAACCCATAATCGAAGGTCCTGAATACCGCAGTGCGCTCGGCCTCCCTGATGAGCTGAGCGAAGAATACCGCATGCTGGCTCAGGGCGAATACAATATCAATTACTGCTTCACACATCCTGTCACAAAGCGCAGGCTGGTCCTGCGCATCAATGCCGGGAGCCAGATGCATCTGGACAGGCAGATCGAATATGAGGCTCATGCGCTGAGGCTGCTTGCCGGAACAAAGCGGACTCCGCGCGTGTATTATGTTGACGGCAGTCTGCGCTGCAGCGATCACGGCTTCATGGTCATGGAATATCTGCCGGGCGGCTATCCTCACTATGACAACAGGGCAGAAATGAATGGCGTGATGGCGTGCCTCGCGGACATCCATTCGATTGAGATACCTGCGGAGGAAATCATATACGGTGAGCCGGAGGCTGTGCCGCGCGACACGATAAAGCTGATCGCGCCGGCAGACCCTGCGGAAGCCATACTTGCCGAATGCGAGAATATGGTGAAAACATACATGGAATCACCGCTCGGAGATGAGACTGTAAAAATGAGATTGCGCGCCCTGCTCGACAGAGCCCACGAGATCGCAGCCGGCAGTCAGTCTGCCGGCCAGTCTGCTGGTAAAAATACCGGTCAGGACAGTTTCGAAGCAAGTGGGGAAAAAGGCGAAGCATACCGCTGCTGCATCAATACTGAGCTGAACTCGACAAATTTTCTTGTAGACGGGGATCGAGTCAGACTTGTCGACTGGGAAAAGCCTCTCTACGGGGATCCGGCGCAGGATCTCGGTCATCTGCTCGCACCGACCACAACATTCTGGAAGACCGATCACATACTTTCACAGAAAGAGACAGACAGGCTCATAGACGAATACATCAAAGCTGTCAGAGGCAGATTCGACACATCCGGGATCAGGGAGAGGACGCACAGACTCATCAGCATCACCTGCCTGAGGGGCCTGACCTGGTGCGCGATGGCATGGGTGCAGTATCAGGATCCGGACAAGCTGATCGCCAACGAAAGCACACGTCTCAAGCTTGATGCCTACCTGAGCGACTCTTTTCTCAGCGATATAGAGAAGAGACTGGGGCTACAGAAGCTGTAACTGCAACTGCAGCTGCCAGTTAGGTTAACTACTTTCAAACAAGAATCAGTATAATCCCAGCTGCTTTTTTAGAGCTTCTTGTAAAACCTGGGAAAAATTGATTCCGTTTTCCAGAGCCTTA
>JAFRGH010000161.1 GCA_017433945.1 Mogibacterium sp.
ACTCTGAGTTGAGCTTACAAACCGCCGCTTGGTCACGGTTCGACCGTTATTTTCACTTGAAAACCGTGACCTGAGACTCTGAACTGAGGCATCAAACCACCATTTGGTCACGGTTTGACCGCAATTTCCGCTTGTCAACCGTGATTAGGTGCTATCTGCTGGTTATATCAACGGTTCGTTTTCCCCAAAAGATGACTTCCCGTGAACAGTAACAATTTGCGAATTTGATATAAAGATTTTAGCAGGAAAGTGTTGACAATCCAAGCCCTGATGCTTATAATAACTGAGGTTAAAGCAGAAGTTATCCGCTTCTCGCCTTGCAGACTCGCGTTGGCAGGGCTCAATACACAGATTGATTGTGATTCGCGGATACTTGTGTGTCCGCGGTTTTTCATTATATAGCTAAGAAAAGGTATTAACAAGTGGAATGCGGGCTTCCCGGGTGAATAATTGGAGGTAAAGAACAATTAGCGCTAAGGATAACAAAAGGACACAGATCAATGAGGATATAAGAGCTTCCGAGGTCCGCCTCATTGACGAGAACGGTGAGATGCGCGGTATAGTCAGCATCGACGAAGCACTTTCTCTTGCTGAAAAGGCAGATCTCGATCTGGTGAATATTTCACCTAACGCAGATCCTCCGGTATGCAAGATACTTGACTACGGTAAATACCGTTACGAGCAGCAAAAGAAAGAAAAGACAGCTAAAAAGAATCAGCACGTTACCGAGATCAAGGAAATCAGACTTTCGGCCAGCATCGAGGATCACGATGTCGAGGTAAAGGCCAAGGCTGCCACGAAATTCCTCAAGGATGGGGATAAGGTCAAGGTATCGCTGAGATTCCGCGGCAGAGAGCGTGATTATACTCAGCTCGGCTTTGACGCTATGAACAAATTTGCCGAAATGGTAAGCGAATACGGCGTAGTCGAAAAGCCGGCCAAGATGGAAGGCAGGAGGATGAACATGTTCCTCGCGCCAAAAAAGGACAAAAAATAGAGTTTACATAGGAGGACGACACAAATGGCTAAGAACAAGATGAAGTCACACAGAGGCGCGATGAAGCGTCTGCACGTTACAGGCTCCGGCACGGTAAAGAGAAACAAGGCTTATAAGAGCCAGATCCTTACCAAGAAGACAGCAAAGAGGAAGAGAGGCCTGCGCAAGGCTACTACTCTTACAAGTGCAGATCTGAAGCGTATGCTGAGATCAATGGCTAAATAATTCAGGAGGTGTAACGATATGGCAAGAGTAAAAAAGGGCGTTAACGCTCACAAGAGACATAAGAAAATACTGAAGCAGGCTAAGGGATTCTACGGCAGGAGGAAGAACACTTTCAGAGCTGCGAACCCTGCAGTAATGAGAAGCCTGAGATCTGCGTACGCAGGCCGCAAGAACAGGAAGTGAGAATACAGAAGACTTTGGATCGCAAGAATCAACGCTGCTTCCAGGGCTAATGGTCTTTCCTACAGCAAACTCATGAACGGACTCAAAAAGGCAGGCATCGAGATCAACCGCAAGATGCTGTCCGAGATGGCTATCTATGACGCGGCAGGCTTTGCAAGCCTCTGCGAGACTGCAAAGAAGTTCAACTAATTATATTTTATGCTGATTTACAACGCCTGACTTGTTCAAGAGTCAGGCGTTATCAGTGTCAGGAGTTATGATAGAGACAGTCTGTTCGACTACAGTCTTTACGGCCCGATACAGGAGCAGGATCATGGAATACTTTTTAAGTCACATTGGCATAATATTCGGCGCGGCATGCTTTGTTGCGGCTGCTGCCGTAGCGTGGTGGTATCTCACCGATAAAAACGCGCGCCTCAAACGTCAGCGCGCTGAAGCCAGAAAAAAGGCTGCCGCGAAAAGACAGAACGAAGATTAGCAAATCAGAGCCGCAGAACAGCTGCTGCGGCTTTTTGCATGCCTTGAAAAACACTATATATTGTGATACCATAAATTCTGTATCACGGTTATTTCAAGCTTTTCGAGGTGAAATCATGGATAATCCAAGGAGGGGCAGATACGGACTGATGATCAGTCTGATGATCATACCCTTGATCATTTTTGCAGGATGTTCATCGGGGACAGGAACGCCTGATGAATACGGCTATGATGATCTGACTGAGTTCATAAAGCTCGGCGAGTATAAAGGACTTGAATATGATAAGGCAGATATCGAAGTGACGGATGAAGAGATCAGGGAACACATCGATAAGGAGGTCGAAGCATCTGCTACCACTACAAAGGTCACAAACGGTACAGTCGAAAAAGACAGCATAGTGAATATCGATTATTCCGGCAGCGTGGATGGAAAAGCATTTGAGGGCGGTACTGCTGAGAATCAGGAACTCGATATTGCCAACAGCAATTATATCAAGGGCTTTGCCGAGGGGATCGTGGGTCACGAGGTCGGCGAGACATTCGATCTGCATGTGACTTTTCCGGATGATTACGGTAATGAAAAGCTGAATGGCAGGGATGCTGTGTTTAAAACAAAGATCAATTATATCGTCGAAGAATCCGTGCCTGAATACAATGAAGAATGGATCGCTTCGAATACTGATTATAAATCGGCTGCAGAGTATGAGAATTCTGTTAAAAAAGAGCTGGAGACCGGCAAGAAGGCGGATGCGCAGAACAGCGAGAGGCTTGCCGTTTTCAACCAGATCATAGATGACAGCAAGGTAATCAAATATCCTGAGAAGGAATACAATGCGAGATATAATAAGCTGGTCGACTCGTATAAATCATACGCTGCGACGGCGGGGCTCGACTGGGAGTCATATCTTGATGATCAGATGGGAATGAGCGAAGAAGAATTCGATAAGACCGCCAGGGAGAATGCGGAACAGACTGTTGAAGCTGAGCTTATACTGAATCAGATAGCAAGGATAGAAAAAATAGAACTGTCAGATGATGATTATGAAGCGTATCTGCTGAAGCTGCTCGAGCAATCAGGATATACGGAAAAATCATTCGAAGAGGAAAAGGGCCAGACTGTACAGGAATACGCGTCAGAGAACAATATCTATGCAAATTATCTCTACAAAAAGGTCATGGATAAGGTTATGAAATACAGCGTGGCAAAATAAGTGCAGCAGCTGCGGAGGAAAACGAAATGAAATGCCCATACTGCAATTATGAGGATACCAAGGTAGTCGATTCGAGACCTGTTGAGGATGGACTGGCAACGAGGCGCAGGAGAGAATGCACCAAATGCAAAAAGAGATTCACTACTTTTGAAAAGATAGAGAATTCTCTCCTTGTCGTGGTCAAAAAGGACGGCACCCGCGAGAGCTTCGATAAGAACAAGATAATAAACGGTATCATGAAAGCGTGCCAGAAAACCTCGGTAACCTATGATGATGTGCAAAAGATCGCTGACAATATCGAACGCGGTCT
The DNA here is from genome assembly GCA_017433945.1 of Mogibacterium sp. Taxonomy (GTDB): domain Bacteria; phylum Bacillota; class Clostridia; order Peptostreptococcales; family Anaerovoracaceae; genus Crickella. Next base: position 3,404 of record JAFRGH010000161.1, read on the forward strand.
GAGCAATACCATGGAAAAAGAGATAAAATCGACCATGATAGGCAGGCTCATCATGGAGGAGCTCAAGGAAATAGACCAGGTGGCTTACGTGAGATTTGCCTCTGTATATCAGGAATTCAAGAGCGTTGATACGTTTATTGACGAGATCAACAAGCTGAAATAAAGGAGAATGCAAAAATGATCAGAGTCGCTATAGACGGACCGGGAGGTACCGGTAAGAGCACGATAGCAAAAGCCGTAGCTGCACGCTTCGGACTCGAGTATATCGATACGGGAGCGATGTACCGCTCCATAGCACTAAAGACTATAAGAGAAGGGATTTCTCCCGCTGACGAGTCGGCAATAGCCGAAATGCTCGGCACTACCACCATAGATTTTGACAGCGGATGCGTTTTTCTCGACGGCGAGGACGTAGGATCTCTCATAAGAACAAATGAGGTCTCGATGGCTGCATCCAATGTCAGCAGACATGCTTGTGTCAGAGCAAAGGTAGACGCTGTAAGCAAGCATCTGGCTGCAACAAAAAGTGTGGTAATGGAGGGGCGGGATATCGGAACGGCCGTAATCCCCGATGCCGAGGTCAAAATATTCATGACCGCCGCGCCTGAGATAAGAGCCCAGAGGAGATATGATCAGCTCATCAAAGCAGGCAAAGAGGCTGATTACGATGAGATTTTCAGGGAGATACAGCAAAGAGACTATCAGGACTCGCACAGGGAGCTGAATCCGTTGCGTCAGGCTGATGATGCGGTATACCTTGATACATCCGATCTGACAATCGAGCAGAATATCGATGCGATCGCAGACATCATTAACGAAAAAAACACATAAACTACAAGCCCTGTTCCTATGAACGCGGTCTTCCTGATGCTATGATATGCGTGTGTGCTCCGGAAGGGAGAATCATATGCATATCAAGGATTTGCCTGAAAGTGAAAGACCGCAGGAAAAAATGCTGTACGGCGGTGCCGGCAGCTTAAGCAATTCAGAACTGCTGGCATTGGTCATTCGAAGTGGTACAGGTGACAAATCGGCAGTTCAGCTCGCTGAAGAGGTGATCTCTTATACTGCGGATAATATCGGAGAACTGGGTTCGGCTGAGGTAATGGAGCTGACAAAAATAAGAGGCATCGGTGAGGCGAAGGCATGCTCTATTGTAGCAGCAATGGAGCTTAGCCGGAGGCTCGATCACAAGCGCAGCAGTATTGTAAAAAACAAAGTAAGAGACAGCCGGGAGGTCGCGGAGCTGCTCATGCACGAGCTGATGTATGAGAAGCGCGAGAATTTTGTGGCTATATGTCTGAATGCGAAGCTGCAGGTCGAGTCAAAGACCGTGATCTCAATTGGCGATCTGAGCAACGCTCCCGTTCATCCGAGGGAGGTGTTTGCGCCGGCTGTGAGGCGCGGCGCAGCTGCAGTGATACTTGCGCATAATCATCCGAGCGGAGATCCTGCTCCGAGTGATGATGATATCGCAGTAACCGCGAGACTGCTTGAGGCCTCGGAAATTATGGGCATCAAGCTGCTGGATCACATTATTATCGGTCACGGCCGATATTACAGCTTCAGATCTGAGGGCCTGCTCTTTGCAAAGCAGTCTGATTAACACAAATGATCGGATGTTTAATCAGGAAGCGGAATACTAAAGGCTGAGATGCCTGATACTAAGAGGATCATAAATGAGTAATCGTAAACAAACAAGGATCATTGATTATCTGGATGCGCTGGGCATGGCAGGACTGCTCGTCTCTGTAAACGGCGAATCGCCATGCAGCTCTGTTATTTCATATATTGAAGATCCGGCAAAGGCAGCATCTGCTTCGAGAAGCATCCTGGATATAAGCTATGATTCGAGAGCTGTTGAGCCGGGTTCGCTCTTCGTGTGCAAGGGAGCTCATTTTAAGGAGAAATTCCTTGAAGACGCAATAGCTTCCGGCGCTGTCTGCTATGTAAAGCAGGCTGATGCTGCTGCGTCGGCCGCGGCTTCGGCGATGTGCAGCACAGGCGCAAATGCCGCAGCTGATGAATATAATTCAGCGTCCGATAATGAAAAAGGCGCAGACGTATTCGATCCGGATAAGCCGACAGAGATACTGGTCAGCGATATCAGAGCCGCAATGCCTGTGATCGCTGAGACTTTTTACGGCAGACTCAGCGATGATATCAAGATGATAGGTATCACCGGCACCAAGGGCAAATCCACGACAGCTTACTATATGAGATATATCATCGACGACTGGATGGCGGCTTCGGGCGGCAAGCGCTCGGCCATTTGCTCAGGGATCGATAATTATGACGGTGTGATCGAAGAAGAGTCTCATCTGACGACTCCGGAGCTTTTTGAACTATGCCATCACATGGATAATGCGATTAAGAGCGGGATCACATATATGACCATGGAGGTTTCGAGCCAGGGGCTCAAATATGACAGAGTCAAGGACGTGGATTTTGAAGCGGGAGCTTTTCTCAACATCGGAAGCGATCACATCAGCGCCATAGAGCATCCTGATTTTGACGATTATCTTGAATCAAAGCTTAAGATATTCGCTCACTGCCGCAAGGCATGCTACAACCTCGACTGCGATGAACAGGAACGGATAAAGGCTGCATCCTCAGACTGCCCTTATGTGATCACATTCAGCCAAAAAGATGAGAGCGCTGATATTTATGCTTACGATGTAAGATCGGTTGAGGGAAAAGTCAGCCTCAGTATACGCGGCAGGGGCATAGAGGGCTATCCGGATTTTGATGAAGGATTCACCCTCGGTACTTTTGGCACGATCAATGTCGAAAACGCGCTTGCTGCCGTCTCACTTTGCGCGCTGGCCGGCATCCCGCTTGAATATGTCAGGACCGGACTCGCGAAGGCGGTTGCACCGGGACGCATGGAGGTGTTTTACAGCGGGGACGGCAAAAGGATCGCAATAGTAGATTACGCTCACAACAAGCTCAGCTATGAGAAATTCTTCGATACCATAAAAGATGAGTTCCCGGACAAAAAAATGATAATCGTATTCGGCTGCCCGGGCGGCAAGGCCTTTGCGCGCAGGGAGGAACTCGGAACGATAGCGGGCCATAGCTGTGAGTACTCAATAATCACCGAAGAGGACTGCGGAGAAGAGGATGTAAATAAGATCTGCGAGGAGATCGGCGGATTCGTCGCGGCGGCAGGCGGCAGGTATGAGATCATAACGGACAGGGTGGATGCCATCAAAAAGGCCATTACTCTGATGGATGATGATACCATTCTTTTCCTTCCGGGCAAGGGAAGGGAGACCCGTGAAAAAAGAGGTATCGAATACATTGATACTCCTTCGGATGCGGATGTTGTCATTGAGTATATGAAATGACCGAAACAAATAATCAAACGGAAAGACGATAAGATATTATCAGTTATTAGTTAAAATGAGAAATTTTGAATTCAGGGAAGATCTGAGCAGAGAGGAATTCAACAGTCTGGCGCTTGAAGGAAGACAGCGTGTGAAGGCTCATTTTCTCGGCTCGTATGAATGGGGCGAGGTATCATCTCACAGGGGCAGGCTGCCTCACTATGTCGGCGTATATGAGAACGGGAAGCTCGCGGCAACCGCGCTCGTGCTTGAAAAATCACTGATTGCAGGATATACATATTTTTACATACCGCGCGGCTTTACGATGAACTACAAGGATCTGGAGCTTCTCAGATACATGACTGAATGCATCGCGGAAATGGGCAGGCGCCGCAAGGCTCTCTATTTTAAGATAGATCCGGATATCAGGCTGCACACTGTGGATATAGACGGCAATGAGGTTCCTGGTGAAAAAAACGAAGCGCTTGTCGCTTTTCTCGGCAGACTCGGATACAGGCACAAGCCTCTCAATTACGGGTTCGAGAATGAGCAGCCCCGCTTTACATTCAGGATACCGCTTGACGGAGAGCCGGATGAGATCGAGAACAGATACAGCCGCACGACGAGGACCAGGATCAGACAGGCGCACGAGGCCGGGGTCGAGGTTTACAAAGGCGGATCTGAAGACATCCGTGAATTCGTCAGGCTGATGACCATGACTGAGAAGAGGCAGGGCTTCTTTTCGCATGAGCCGGATTATTATCAGTATTTTTACGATATACTGGCTGCGAGCGGGATGGTCACTCTTTATTTCGGAAAACTCGATGTAGGGAAGATCGTTGACGGACTCGAGCGAGACAGAGAGACAGTTTCCGCTGCTCTTAAGGAGCTTGAAGGAAAGACAGGCAAGAAGGCTGCCGGAAGGATCAAGGAGACTGAAAAGAAGCTCGTTTCTATCGACAAGCAGCTCGAAGCACTTGCCGGCAAGCCCCGCAGAGAGGTGGTAGTTTCGACCTATCTTATAACTCATTACGCTGATAAGGCCTGGGCCCTCTATGCTGCAAACGATATGGATTACGGCCGTTATTTTGCTAATTATGCCGTATATCAGCAGCAGATCAGGGATTCGAAGGATGAAGGCAGAGAAGTGTTCGACGTCTTCGGGACCGTCGGAAGACCCGAGGAGGCCGGCAGTACAGCAGGCTTGTACGAATTCAAGAAGAAATGGGGCGGTGAGCTCACGGAGTTCATCGGTGAATTCGATTATATACTCAATAAACCTGTGTACTTTGCGTACAGCAAGCTGATACCGTTAGATCACGACGTGATGAACAAAAGATTCAGAAAAAAAGTTCAAAAAGAGATGTGATCTCGGGATAAAAATGGAATGAAGATTAGAGAAAAAAATAATCAGATAAAATCCGGAAAGAATATCATTGAGAAATTTAACGATGTGCCCTTTATGGCGGTCGCCCTGGGCGGAGATATGAACTGTTACGGGGTCGCGAGGACTTTTTATGAGGCTTATGGAATAAAGACTGTCATGATAGGTCGCTCGCCTGTTTTTCCGACTGCTCACAGCGGGCTTGTCGAGAGATATTATGACGCGGATCTGCTTGAGGATGGACCTCTGCTCAGAATACTCGGTGAGATAGACTCCAAGTATCCCAATAAAAAAAAATTCCTGTTTGCCACCAATGATGACTATGTGAGGCATATAATACACAACAAGTCTCGTATAGAGTCGATAGGAAAAACCGATATGGCGGTAAGGATAGGCGGTATGGGTATGGGCAGACCTGCGCCGGACACTGCAGGATACATAGTTCCGACTATCGAAGAGGCGCTGTTTGACAGACTCGATGACAAGGACAGCTTCTACAGGATGTGTGAACTCTATGGCCTTCCTTATCCGAGAAGCATAAGCTTTGACTGCGCATCGGATGATGTAGATCGCTTCGAGATACCGTTTGACTATCCGATCTTTATCAAGCCTGCCAGCAATGTGATATATTTTAATTTTGAATTCGAGGGCAAACAAAAAGGCTATAAGATAAACGATGCCGCTGAGCTACGCAGGGTGATGGGCCGCATTCAGGGAGCCGGTTATCCCGGCAAATTCGTCTTCCAGGAGTATATTGAGGGCGATGATGATTCCATGTATATTTTTTCGGCCTACTGTGACCGCACAGGCAGGGTAAGGATGACCTCCGGCGGCCGCATACTGATGCATGACCGCACGCCCGAGCTTATCGGCAATTACAACGCGATAACTGATGCGCGTGACGACAGACTGACTGACAGGCTGAGAGATTTTCTCGAGAAGATCGGATTTGTCGGCATCTGCCATTTTGATGTGCAGTATGACGCCAGACGCGGCGACTATGTTGTCTATGAGATCAATATAAGACAGGGGCGGAGCAATTACTATATGACCGCGAGCGGCATGAACTACGCTAAACTGCTGGTAAATGAGTATATCGCCGGTGAAAACATATCCGGGCCTCAGCCGGATTACGGCTATACAGTTGCCAACAGGCCGTTTATAGTGAGCAATGTTTCACGCCGCAGACTTATCAGGGCGGTCGGACGAGAAAAGGTCAAACGCGTTCCGACGAAGAATTTTTACCGTTTCCAGCTGGCGCCGTATGACAGGAGCCTTAAGAACCTTGTTACAATGAGGCAGCTTGAGCGAAGCATTATGCGTAGCTTTATAAAATACAATAAATAATTTAACGGAGCGTATTTATGTTGAAACGAATCACATCATTATTTCTAAGTATCACAATTGCTTTTTCCGGAGTGGTGTTTGCCGGAGGAGAGGCATTCGCGTCAGGCGAAGATCTGAACTCGACAATCGGTGTTTACTATACCAATTGCAGATACAGCAGAGCAGATCTCAGCGATGCCGTTTGATATGCTCCCTCTATGAAAGACAGTGAAATAACAAAATCACTGTTAATCATGGAGGGAGCTTTTATGTCACATGCATTCAAGTACGATCCTCAGTATAAAATAGACATTGCACGACGATGTATAGAGGGATCATTAAGTCTGCGTTCTGCTGCTAAAGAGGTTGGCACAAGCACTGCAACAATACACAAATGGGTTACACTGTATAGATTCCAGGGAGAACTTGGCTTTTTACCAGTGGATAAAAACCGTATGTATTCTCAGGAATTTAAATTAAAAGCGGTGCTTGAATGTATCAATGAACACACCTCACCAATTGTTGTAGCTGCAAAATACGGCATCCGTTCAAGTTCGCGGTTAGAAAAGTGGATCAAGATGTATAATAACGGCGAGGACTTCTCACACAAGATGTCAGGAGGAAGCCGTATGAAGACATCCAGAAAAACCACAAAAGAAGAGCGTGTTCGGATCGTTAAAGAATGCATCGTCAATGGCTACAACTATGGTGAGACTGCCATCAAGCACAACGTCAGCTACCAACAGGTATATGGCTGGGTAAAACGTTTCAAGGAACTTGGCGAAGCTGGCCTTGAAGACCGCCGCGGAAAACGCAAGGTTACGCAGGAGCCTCGCAGTGAAGTCGAAAAACTGCAAATCGAACTTGAGCAGCTGAAGCACAAGCTGTATATGACAGAAATGGAGCGCGACCTGTTAAAAAAAGTCAAGGAACTGGAGAGGAAAGAGTTCTATCGCAAGTAAAGCAGTCACATCTCTACAGTTCTATCAAGTACTGCACAGAGACATATTGCTATCCGGTCGAGCCATGCTGCCGGATACTGCATGTCTCAAGGTCAGCATATTACAAGTGGCTGCACGGCGATGTCGGTGAAAGAGTCAGGCAAAACAGACTCATAGCTGAGAAGATGGAAGAGATCCATATGAAGGATCCGTCCAAAGGTTACCGCAGGATAAACGATGA
>JAFRGH010000162.1 GCA_017433945.1 Mogibacterium sp.
GACATCGAATTCCGCTGCCTTATCAGGAATAGGGATCAGGTTCCCGCTGACGGCTTTGCCGTCAACGGTCATGGATATGACTCCCTTTTGAGCGCCGTGAGGATTCTCTACCGTGATGTGATAGAGAGAACCCCTGAACCTCCGGTCACATTTATATGAGCGCAGCTCCGACGGTATGCACGGGTTTATCCTTAATCCGTCAAGCTCAGGCTTTATCCCGAGTATGTACTGGCTTATGCATGTGAATGTCCACGCGGCCGTCCCTGTCAGCCAGCTGTTCTTGCCTTCTCCGAAGGTGGCCGCGTCTTTTCCGGCTACCATCTGGCAGTATGCATAAGGCTCTGTCCTGTGTATCTCGCTTATGTCCTCAAGATATACCGGGCAGGTCTTGCGGAACACCTCAAATGCGCGGTCTCCGTGCCCGAGCATGGTCTCGGCGCAGGCTATCCACGGATTGTTGTGGCAGAATATCCCGGCGTTTTCCTTGTAACCCGGAGGATATGAACTGATCTCGCCAAGCTCCACATGATACTCCGTGTATGCAGGCTGAAGCAATGTGATGCCGTATTTGCTGTCGAGCCTCTCTTCTACGCTCTTCAGAGCCTTTTCGGCCTGTCCTGTTTCAAGGCCGATCCCGGCCATGACACACATTCCCTGAGGCTCTATAAATATCTGTCCTTCTTTGTTTACATGGCTTCCGACAGGCTTGCTGAACGCGTCGTACGCTCTTACGAACCATTCGCCGTCCCAGCCGGCGCCGAGCACAGCGTTTTCCATTTCTGAAGCTTTTGCGCTGACGAACCTGGCAGCTTCGGTACTGCCGACATGCTCGAGTATTTCCGCAAGCTCTTTGCCGTATTTAACATACATGCCTGCGATAAAGACGCTTTCGGCGACAGGACCCTCGCTCGGCCCGGTTATCTGGAAGCTTTCGCCCGGATGCTCCGAGAAACAGTTCAGGTTGAGACAGTCGTTCCAGTCAGCGCGGCCTATCAGAGGTAGAGCGTGAGGCCCGAGATTGTTGGTGGTGAACATGAAGCTGCGTCTGAGATGCTCGGCAAGCGGAGCCTTATTATTTGCGTCGTTGTCGAAGGTGCATTCCTCATCCAGTATGCCGAAATCTCCTGTTTCGCGCAGATATGATGCGACGGCTGCGATCAGCCAGAGAGGGTCGTCGTTGAAGCCTCCGCCGATGTCAGAATTGCCTTTTTTGGTGAGAGGCTGATACTGATGGTACGCGCTTCCGTCCGGCAGCTGAGTGCTTGCTATATCAAGTATCCTTTCCCTTGCTCTTGAAGGAATCAGATGAACGAATCCCAGTAAATCCTGACATGAATCCCTGAATCCCATGCCGCGTCCCAGACCGCTTTCGTAGTAGCTGGCCGATCTGCTCATATTGAAGGTGACCATGCACTGGTACTGGTTCCAGATATTGACCAGGCGGTCCATTTTTTCATCGCCTGTTTCGACGCGGTATGCTGACAGCAGACGGTTCCAGTATTCTCTCAGTCCGGAAAGGGCGACATCGAACTGTACATCTGTCGAAAAGGCCGAAATGAGCTCGCGCGCAGGATCCTTGTTGATTATGCCCGGAGCTTCGAACTTGTGATCGCGCGGACATTCGCAGTAGCCGAGTATGAAAATGCAGCTGTATTCAATGCCCGGCTCGAGAGTGACGCGAAGGTGATGGCTGCCGACAGGCGCCCAGCCGTGCGCTATGCTGTTGAAGCTTGTTCCGGCTGCGACAGCCTGCGGCTCGTCAGGCCCGTTATAGAGACCGACAAATGCGTCGCGGCTCGTATCGAAACCGTCGATAGTCTTGTTTACATAATATACTGCGTAGTGATTTCTGCGCTCGCGGAACTCTGTCTTGTGATAGATAGCGCTGCCCTCGACCTCGACCTCGCCGGTCGACAGATTGCGCTGGAAATTGGAAGAATCATCCTGCGCATCCCAGAGACAGAATTCAACATAGCTGTACAGATCTATGTTTCGCTCCTTATCAGAATCATTTCTGAGCGTGATCCTTGTCAGCTCGCAGCTGTGCCCGAGAGGGACGAAGACCTCCTGCTTTGCCGATACAGCGTTCTTTGAACTCTCGAAAACGGTATATCCGAGACCGTGGCGGCACTTGTATGAATCCAGCTCTGTTCTGGAAGGCTGCCAGCCCGGATTCCATATGGTATCACCCTCCTTTATATAGTAGTAGTGACCGCCGCAGTCGATAGGGCTGTGGTTATATCTGTATCTGGTCAGTCTCAGCAGTTTTGCATCTTTGTAGAAGCAATATCCGCCGGAAGTGTTGGAAATCAGTCTGAAAAAATCCTGAGAACCGAGATAATTGATCCATGGGAGCGGAGTTTTTGGAGTTTCTATTACATATTCTCTGTTAATATCATCAAAATATCCGTATTTCATAGCAGCACCTCGCTTCGATAACGTTTTCGTTGCTTGCTTGGATTATATAATATGTGAAAAAATAAGTAAATACTAATCCGATAACGTTTTCGAAAAACAAAGAAATACAAAAAAATATCGAAAAAGCGATTGACACGGGAAAATAAAAGAATTACTATGAGGTTACGAAAACATATTCGTAAACAACGAACTGAGAAACGCCATAGTGAAAAGGAGGTGTGTCCGATGGCGACGATCAAGGACATTTCCAAGGCCTGCGGCGTTTCGCCGGCAACCGTTTCCAACGCGCTGAACGGAGCTGATGATGTCAGCAGTGAAACGGCGGAGCTGGTCAGGCGGACGGCTGAGAGGCTTCACTATATGCCGAACGCTGCTGCCAGGCTGCTGAAGACGAACACTTCACAAAACATAGGAGTGCTTTTCATCGATGACACCATGAGCGGCCTGACGCACGAATACTTCTCGCTTATTCTCAACAGTGTAAAGGACGAAGCTGAGAACCTGGGATACGACATAACGTTTATCAACAGCAATTTCGGTAAGCGCAAGCTGTCATTTCTGCAGCACTGTATCTACAGGAATTTCGACGGAGTCATTATCGCAAGCGTGGACTTTAACAGTCCTCCGGTGCTGGAGCTGGTCGAAAGTGATGTACCGGTCGTCACTATCGACTATTCCTTCGATAATGTCAGTTCGGTAGTATCTGACAATTTTGACGGAGCATATCAGCTGTTTACATATCTGGCGGATATGGGGCACAGGAGGATAGCATTCATCCACGGAGACCGTACACTGGTAACGGATAACCGTATCAGAGGATACAAAGAGGCGGCCCGTGACCGCGGCATAGAGATACCTGAAGAATATCTCGTTGCAGCCAGATTTCACGACGGCAAGTCGGTAGGGAAAGCGACTGAATATCTGCTGGATCTGCCGGAGCCTCCGACAGCGATAATGTTTCCGGATGACTTCTCCTTTATGGGAGGAGAGGCTGTGCTGAGGGATAGCGGCCTGAGCATACCGGATGATATCAGCGTCTGCGGCTATGACGGGATAAACCTGTCGAGGATGATACATCCCCGTCTGACTACCTGGTATCAGGATGCCGATAAGATAGGCAGGACATCCGCCCGCAAGCTGGTTGAGACCATAGAGCTGGGAAGCAAGTGCAAAGCAGAGCAGATCATGGTATCGGGAAAGTTGTTGGACGGGTGCAGCGTAAAAGCTATCAATATTTTATAAGCTTTTCTAAACAGTTTTCTAAAATTGATGGTGAATGTTTTAAGGAGGAAAATCATGAAGAAGGGATTTAAGGCTCTTCTGAGCGTATTGCTCGCAGGTCTGATGGTCTTCGCGCTTGATGCATTCGGCGGCGGGTCCTCTGACAGCGGTGAAGAGACAGCTGATGCATCGGCTGAACAGGGCAAGGTCCTGAACATCTGGTGCTTGAACGACGAAGTCCAGAGCCGTTTCAACGACTACTATCCTGGAGTTAAAGAGGTAGCTGAGGATAAGTCGACTACAAC
>JAFRGH010000163.1 GCA_017433945.1 Mogibacterium sp.
CGGCCATCAGGGAATTCACTGAATTCGGCGCGGGCTTCAAGCTGGCGATGCGCGACCTCGAACTCAGGGGCGCGGGCAACATCCTCGGCGAGGCACAGAGCGGACACATCGAGAGCATCGGTTATGAGCTTTACTGCAAGGAGATCGACAGGGCGGTGAGGCAGCTGAAGGGCGAAGACGTGGGAGAGGCAAGGTCAGATATAACCATCGATCTGCCGCTTCGCGCTTCGATACCGGCTGACTACATACCTGACGAATCGCTCAGGCTTGAGGCTTACCGCCGCATCGCCGGCATACTTGACAGTGAGGACGCGATGGATGTCATAGATGAGCTCACGGACAGATACGGAGACGTACCTGCGGAGGCACTCGAACTTATCAATGTCGCCGAAATACGCGCCCATGCTGAATACCTCGGCATCTCGGACATCAACAGAACGGAAAGATGGGTCAATATAAAGTTCGGAAAAGATGTCAAAGTGCATCCGTTCGTATTCGTCATGGCGAAGTCGGAATACGGCGACAGGATATTGCTTACAGACGGAAGGGTAACGATGCTCAAATACAACATGGGCAGGGAATTTGATACGACGGCGCTTCTCGGACTCATGAGATTCCTGCGCGCTGCCAAGGAAGATTCAAGACAAATCGGGAATTGAGCCCCTGTTTATGATAAAATTCATCCAATGATATAACGGCGGTGCCGTAAAAGAGGTTAAGAAATGCTTTTTAAGAATATTGGAATTATAGACGAAAATTACGAATACCGTGAAAACATGTACGTTGGCACAAACTGTCACCGTATCGTTTACATAGACAGCAAACCGCCTGAAAACGAAGAAGCCTTCTTTGAGAACTATGACGGGACAGGCAAGGTGCTCATGCCTGCGTTCTATAACGCTCACGGGCATTCGCCGATGAGTCTCATGAGGGGATATGGCGAGAACCTGCCGCTCGACAGATGGCTCAATGAAAGGATATTCCCGTTCGAGGACAAACTCTACAGCGAAGCAGTGTACTGGGCGACCATGCTCACCATGGCTGAATCGATCAGATTCGGAATAGTTTCCACTTCAGATATGTACTATTTCATCGATGACATGGTGAGAGCAGTAGTGCATTCAGGCGTCAAGACCAATATTTCGCGTGCCGTGACCAATTTCGGAACTCCTGTATCCGAGAGCAAATCGCTGAAGGAGGCTGCTCAGGCCATCGAGATGTACTACGGATTCGAGGACGGACGCATACTTGTTGACGCGAGCGCTCATGCGGAGTACACTAATGACTTCGAGATGATAAAAGCAATCGCTGACATGGCGAAGCACTACGATGTAAGGACGCACATCCATCTGTCCGAGACAGAATCAGAGCACAGGAACTGCGTCGAAAAATACGGCAAGACTCCTGCTGAAGTATTTCTTGAGGCGGGAATGTTCGATGTGCCTTGCACGGCTGCTCACTGCATATGGATCGCGGACAGCGATCTCGACATATTCAGGGAAAAAGGCGTGACGGTAGCAAGCAATCCGTGCAGCAACATGAAACTCGCAAGCGGCATGTGCCATGTGCCGCCTATGTACGACATGGGCATCAACGTGGCGATCGGCACTGACAGTGTTGCCAGCAACAACAGCCTGAATTTCTTTGAAGAGATGAAGATCTTCGCGCTCACCGGCAAGGTCACATCGATGGATCCTGCCAGCATGACACCGCAGCAGGTCCTCAGAAGCGCGACAAGAGCCGGAGCTCTTTCACAGGGACGCGGGGACTGCGGACTTCTTAAGGAAGGCTACAAGGCCGACCTCATAGTCGTTGATACTACAGGGCCGAACTGGGTAGCCTGCGATGATATCGCGAACGGGCTCATCTATTCCGCGGACGGCAAGGATGTATGCCTGACGATGTGCGACGGCATGACGCTGTACAGGGACGGCGAATACACATTTATTGATATAGAAAAGATTCGCGCTGAGGCTGAGAACGCTAAGGCGGAGATACTCAAGAGACTGTAAATGACTGAAGACGGAAACAGAAATAACGGAAATAACAGAAGCGAGGGGCAGCAGACCTCGGCTCTGATGATGAAAGGCGCCACTATACTGGTTATCGCCGGCATAGTGAGCAAGATTTTCGGCGCCATTTTCAGGATCCCGCTCACCAACATGATAGGTGCGGAAGGCCAGGCTTATTACAGCGCGGCGTATGCTTTGTACATGCTTCTGTTCACTATTGCGACAGCGGGCTTTCCGGTCGCCATTTCAAGGATGGTCTCATCCAGGATCGCTGAAGGTGACTTTATAAACGCACATAAGTCCTACAAGCTGGCAATGAAGGTGTCGCTGGCTCTGGGGGTCGCTTCCTTCCTTATCATGTACTTCGGTGCGGGAGTGATCGCGGCTGCTTATAAGAATCCGGGCTCTGAGGCTTCCATGAAGGCTATATCTGTCGCCTTGCTTTTCACGCCTATGGTCGCTTCCATGAGAGGATATTACCAGGGCAGACAGAACATGAAGCCTACGGGTGTAACTGAAGTCATCGAACAGATGATAAGAGTTGCCGCCGGACTTTCACTTGCGTACATGTTCTATAAGACAAGCCTCGTTAAGGCTGC
>JAFRGH010000164.1 GCA_017433945.1 Mogibacterium sp.
CAATGTGGCATGCAACAACAACGAGTGGCCGTGCAGTCTTACTATTGACACGCGCCAGGCTGAGGTGCCCGACGGGACCCGCTTCGATCAGGTATTCAGTACAGGCACCGGAGGCCATGCGGAGCAGATCACCCGGATCGGTCCAGCTGCGGCCGGCTGGCTGTCTGTGCATCTGTCGGCCAAAAGAGCTGTGATACTCGCCAATGAGTCAATGGGGGACGGTTCTTTTTGACTCACGGCCTTGCGCTGAACTGTAATGACATGGCGCATATGACGTTTGCGCCGGTACAAGGAGGTAGCTACTGATGAAAAAGAAAATATTAGTACTGTCACTGATGGCGCTGCTTGCGCTCGCTGCATTTACTGCCTGCGGAGGCGGCAGTGAGTCTGCAGAAACAGAGGAAACTCCGGAAGCTGCAGAGACTGAAGAGACCGCAGAAACGGAAGCTGCGGCTGATCCGATAGGCGTTCATCATGCGGAGATAGACATAAAGGATTACGGCACGGTGAAGCTCGAGCTCGACGGAGATACAGCTCCTGTCACTGTTCAGAATTTTATGGATCTTGCAAATGACGGATTCTATGACGGTCTGACGTTCCACCGCATTATCGACGGATTCATGATACAGGGCGGTGACCCTAACGGTGACGGTACAGGCGGATCAGACAAGAACATTAAGGGCGAATTCGAGTCAAACGGCGTCAAAACCGATATCTCGCATGAGGAAGGCGTGATATCCATGGCCCGCGCGCAGGATCCCGACAGCGGAAGCTCGCAGTTCTTTATCATGGTCGAGGACGGACCTTTCCTTGATGGCGATTACGCGGCGTTCGGTCATGTCACAGAGGGACAGGATATAGTAGACAAAATAGCGGCGGATGCAAAGCCTCTCGATGACAACGGAACGATAGCAAAAGAGGATCAGCCTGTGATCGAGAGCGTAAAGATAATCGACTGATGATGAACGATTGATTATGATCGACAGAAGCGTCAAAAACGGGGATAAAAATCCCCGTATTTTTTTGAGATTCGTCTCTTTAACGCGCCTGAAACTTGTGGTAAAATTTTTACTCAGCCCCGGGGACATGTTCGTGGTTGAAAGTCCAGGCCAGATACGGGCAAAGGGACCCACGTAAGCAGCAGGCAGAAGCGGCTGTGATCATGGCGTATCTTAGAAGTAAGTCCTCCGGAAACCGGGTAAAGGCGAGTGTGGGGTCAAAGACCAGGTCGAGTGTCATCGGGGTATGATTCAGCCCGCACTAAGGGTCCTTTTTTTCTTTACATACACCTGGCATACACAAAAAGCTCCGGGTTTATGGTATACTTTAAGTCAGAAACGGCGATGCCGTTTATATATATATAAGGAGGTACTGGAAATGAAGATTCAGATTTCGGCAAAGAATTACCCTATGAGCGACAAGCTCAGCGGCTATATTGAAAAAAAGCTGGGCAAACTCGACAAGTATTTCAACGAAGACGTTACCGCCAATGTAGTTGTGTCAAAACTCAGAGAGACACCTAAATTCGAAGCGACTATTAACGCCAAACAGGCTGTTTTCAGGGCTGAGCAGGCCAATGACAGCATCTACGACGCAGTAGATATGGCTACAGATAAACTTGCGAACCAGATGAGCAAGCTCAAGGGCAAGCTCGAGGCAAGATATAAAGAGAACAAGGCACTTAAGCTCGAATTCATTCCTGCACCGGAGGACGAAGAATTCGAGGAGGATCTCGATATCGTAAGAAGAAAACAGGTCGAGCTTTCACCTATGGTGGCTGAAGAGGCTGTGCTGCAGATGGAAATGCTCGGACATGATTTCTTTGTATTCCTGGATATGGATACAGATGCTGTCAGCGTTGTATATAAACGTAAGGGCGGCGAGTACGGGCTTATTGAAACAGACAGATAACTAGAGAAAAGATCCGCCCTACGGGTGGATTCGAAAGGACGTGAGCATGAGCCATACCGACTGGGATCCGGATGATTTTCTGGATTTCGATTACGGCAAACCTGTACCCGGCAAGAGCAGCTCGGGCAATTTCGTAAATCCGCAGGTATCACAAAAAGACAGCGAAGAACTCAGACTCTATGCAGAGCTGAGAAGAAAAAGCAAACAAAAACAACCGCAGCCATATGATCCGTATTTTCACCGTGAAAAGAACGGATCATATGCTGTGCCTCAAAACGGATCGATCGAGAATGCTGCTGCCTCCGCCGGCATGAATGCAGGCAAAAAACAAAAAAAGAAAAAGAATGAAAGCATTGCGCGCAAATATTCAGAAGCCGGTATTCTGAGCAAAAAGGAGAATGCTGCCTTGCAGCGCGCTCAGCTGGAGGCTTACGACAGATACCGAAGCAATTACGTCAAAAGGGGCGCAAAGAAATCCGCAGTAAAGGCGAGCGCTTTTACAAAATTTCTTTCGCTTGTGTATTTGCTTGCGCTTGCCGTGTTCTGCGGAACTATGACTTTTATGAATGTTATGCCTTTTGGCATGACTGTAGCGCTTTATGTGGTTCTGGGACTGCTGAGCATCATTATCGTGATGCAGCTTCGCAGGAACAATGTCAAAAAAGGCGTCAGAGTGATTGCTACGTTTGCGTGTCTTTGCCTGATTGCTGTCTACGGCGTCGGGACGGCATATGCGATGGGCACCTTGTCATTCCTGGATTATACATCTGTTGATAATGAAAAAGCTGTAGCTTCCATCACCAAAGAACCGTTCAATATGGTAATAACGGGAATGGATGTAAGAGGCACCATTGATGAGGAAGGCCGCTCTGATGTGAATATGCTGGTCACTGTGAATCCTGAGACCGAGCAGATACTGATGACCTCTATACCAAGGGACTATCAGATATACATGCCGGACAAGGATAACGCGATGGATAAGCTGACCCACACCGGATTTTACAGTGTTGCGACTACTGTAGGCGCTGAGGAGCAGCTTCTGGATACGCAGATCAACTACTATGTCAAGGTCAACTTTACTACGGTGATGATGTTCATCGATGCCATAGGAGGCATAGATGTCTATTCCGAATATGAGTTCAATCCTGTCAAACGAAGCTGGTGGACAGTAAAAGAGGGAATGAATCACATGAACGGAAGGGAGGCGCTGGCCTTTGCCAGAGAGAGAAAAGCCTTCGCGGACGGAGATAATCAGAGGATCAAGAATCAGCAGGCTGTTTTTGAAGCAATGATCAAAAAAGCGACCAGCAGCAAGACTCTGCTTCTCAGCTATAACAAGATACTTTCAAGCCTTAAAGGCTATTTTGAGATGAGCTTCAGCTCTGCCGAGATGAGAGCGCTTATCAAACTGCAGCTGGCCAGGAATCCTGAGTGGAAAATTTATAAGAATACAATCAGAGGCGGCGACGGGCTCCTGCCTACATATACGACCGGAGCTACCGCATGCTATGTTATGACGCAGGATGAGACCAGCATCACAAATGCCAGAGAGCTTATAAGCGCGGTGATGAACGGCGGAAAGCTTGCGAAGGATGAAGACAAAAATGTCTATGTGGAGGATCCCGGAGTATCTGAGGAAGATACAGAGGCGGACACAGAGACAGAATAATAACAGTACAGCGGTACAGAATCTGAAAAAGAGCCGGTGCTTATCATAGGCCGGCTCAACTAAAACAGGCGAAAGGAAAATGTTAGAAAATCTTACCGGATTGATGATGAGTATCAAGATAACCGATATCCTGGATATCGGTATCGTTGCATATCTCCTGTACAGGGTGTTTGGTTTTATTCAGGAAACCAGAGCGCAGCAGCTGTTCAGGGGCATCCTTTTGATTGTAGGATTTTCTCTTGTGTCGGAGCTGCTGAATCTCAGCCTGCTGAACTGGCTCCTGACAAGGCTTATTACAGTAGGCCTTCTGGCAGTAGTAGTACTCTTCCAGCCTGAGATCAGAAGAGGCCTTGAGCAGATCGGAAGGCGCGGCGTCATATCATCGCAGTTCAGGGACCTGGGCAAAGAGGAATTGTATGCGACTGTACATAAACTGGTCGATGCCGTGGATGATTTTTCGTCTACCAGAACCGGCGCGCTTATGGCCATCGAATGCGAGACTATGCTCAACGACATAATAGAGACCGGTGTCGTTATCGACGCGGAAATATCTGTGCGCCTTCTCGGCAATCTCTTTTACGAAGGTTCACCTCTGCATGACGGCGCTGTCATTATCCGTGGGATCAGGGCTTATGCGGCGAGCTGCGTGCTGCCGCTGACTGACAGGAGCAATATAGGCAAAAATCTCGGCACCAGGCACAGGGCCGGTGTGGGACTCAGCGAGGTTTCGGATGCATTTGTAATAATCGTTTCTGAAGAGACCGGGGCGATTTCGGTAGCGAGAAACGGGACTCTTAGAAGATTCCTGGATCTCAAAACTCTCGAAAAGATGCTCCTTGATATATATATCCCTTCGGTGGAGAATCAGAATCTGTTCTCCCGTATATTGAAGGGAGGCAAGAAGAATGGCTAGCAGAAATCAAAGGATCTTTTATTCTGTACTCTCGCTTGTGCTGGCTGTTGCTGCATGGGTGTTTGTTGTTTACAATTACGACCCGTATACTGTGGTCAAATACAAAAACGTTCCGATAGAATTCGAGGGTGAGAGCACTCTCGCGGGCAGAGGCTATGCCGTTTCTGAAGCAAGCTATGATTATATCAGCGTCACTCTGCGGCAGCGCCGCATCAACACCGGCAAGATATCTGATGAGGATATCAGAGTTGTAGCGGATGTAAGCAATGCGGTAATCGGTGAGAACAGCATAAGCCTGGATATAAGTGCTCCGGATGGAACCAGCGTAGAGGACTCGCAAGTCAAGTCTATCTCTATAGTTGTGGATGATGCTGACAGCAAGGATCTCCCGATACTGGTCGAATACAGTGATGCATCGGAGACCGGTGTGGAACCGGTGGCTACTGATATGAGCTCGACTGCTGCGAGAGTGATAGCGGCTGAGAGCGTGATCGACAAGGTCAAAAAGGTTTCGGCGAGACTCTCGTATGATAACGTAACAGATAAGAGCCGCAGCTTTACCACTTCTCTTGCAGCGCTGGACAGCGATGGAGAGGTGATACCGCACGTTCAGATATATCCGGGCAATGTCACGTACAAGGCAAGCGCCGGTGTGACAAAAGCTGTGAGACTCTCTGTCAATGCTGTATCGAAGGATGACAGTTCATATAAGCGTACATATTCAGCTCCTGATACTGTAATAATCAAGGGACCGTCCTCTGTGGTCGATTATCTGACACAGATCAAAACCAAAGAGATAAATCTGAATTCGTATTATGAGGATGCGGAAGTGGAGATAGAATACGAACTGCCGGAAGGCGTCGTTCTTGCTAATTCTCAGGATGAACAAAAGATCAGAATAAACGTCAAAAAAATAGAAAAAGACGATGAATGATTTAAAAAAGCCGGCAGCAATCGCCGGCTTTTTAAGCGGATTGAACACGGGCTTAGCCCCACAGATCCATAGGGTATGATCCCTCCGCCTTGAGTTCTGCGAATTTTGCGACCACCTCAGGCTTGTCCTCTTTGTATGTGACCCCGAACCACTTATCTGACGAAGTAAGGATCTCGTAGCATGCAGTTCCTGATGCGATCTCTTCATTGATCGGACTCTGGATGTAAAACTCTCCCTTCAGCGGATCCTCTTTTATGATTCGTCCGACCGCTTCTCTGAATCCATCTTTGAGCTTATCCATATATTCAAGTCCGAATCCCCACAGGTTCATAGAAACAGGCGAGTCGCTCGGAATAATGATCTTGCTTCCGTCCGGAAGAGTATCGGTGATACTGCCGTCGGCCTCTTTTCCGACCTTGAGATGCTCTTCGATGTCTGCCAGCATTCCATTTGAAGCCCTGCATATGCCGCGCGAAACGGTTCCGTTCTCCGAGAGAGTTTTTTCGATCTCAAAACCGACCATACAGTTGTGAGTGGCGTCAGCCTTTGTGGTAAGGAAGCTGTAGATCTTCCTGAATCCCTCTTTGCCGTAATAATCATCAGCATTGATTACTGCGAACGGAGCGTCTATGATATCGCGCGCGGCCAGTACTGCCTGACCTGTGCCCCATGGTTTAGTCCTTCCCTCAGGCAGAGCATAGCCCTCCGGAAGATCATCGAGCTCCTGAAAAGCGTAGTAGGTTTCATACTTTTTGCCTGCTCCGGATTTGATGTGCTCTCTGAATCCCTCTTCAAAATCATGCTTGATTATAAAGCAGACTCTTCTGACACCGGCTTCATATGCATCATAGAGACTGAAATCCATGATGATATCGCCCTCTTTGCTGATCCTGTCGAGCTGTTTGTTTCCGCCGTACCGGCTGCCCATTCCGGCTGCCATAACTACAAGTATAGGTTCCATTAATTAAGATGTCCTTTCATAAAAATAGTATTTGCGTTTTGCTACCCGGTGCAGTCTCTACAGAGCTGCCTGCAGACGGGCGCGCACTTTGTCCTCGCCCATTATCTGCTGGATAGCCCATACATCAGGGGACTGCGCTCTGCCCATGAGCGCGATCCTGATCACCGTGCTTACATGACCGACATGTCCCTTGTATTCGTCAGGATGCTTTTTATAGTCCTTAGGCTTTGCGGCATATCCGAGCTCAGTCGCTATCTCTCTGATCTTGCCGAACCACTGCTCGTTATCGTCGGAGTGGTCATAGGACTCAAGGTACGCTTTGAGTATGGCTTCCTTGTCTGCGGCAGCCTCTGCAGGATATTCATCCCTGATCTCGAATGCCTCGTCAAAGAAATATCCTATGAAATCCATGATCTGTCTTGCGTATACCAGGTCTGCCCTCGGTCTTGCGTCATGCCTGCCGAGATCGAGTATGTGTTCGAGCAGCTCCATGTCATTGAAGACGTAGGCATATTCGGGCGCGAATTCATCTGACCATCCTTTGAGCCATGCCGCAAGCTCTGCTGCGTCGATCCTGAGAAGGGTGTTCTTGCTGACGTCATTCAGCTTGTCGAGATCGAAGAGGGCTCCGCTGCTCGACATTTTTTCTGTTGTAAATTCAAAATCGTCTATCGGCGCGTCAGGATTCTCTATACGCCATTCCTCATAATTGGAGTTGAGTATAGTGAGCAGATATTCTCTGACCGCAGCAGGGTGATAGCCTTCTTTTCTGTAAAAATCAAGGGAAAGCTCCGGATCCTTTCTCTTTGACAGCTTGCGCTTGTTGCCGTCTTCGCCTATCTTCATCAGCTGAGCTGTGTGGCAGTATACCGGAAGCTCCCATCCGAGATCTTCGAACAGGTCCACATGTATAGGCAGCGACGGGAGCCATTCCTCACCTCTGACAACATGGGTGGTCCTCATGAGGTGGTCGTCCACTACATGCGCGAAATGATATGTAGGTATTCCTGTCTGCTTGATGATTACGACATCCTGAAAATTGTCAGGTACCGACAGCTCTCCTCTGATCGCGTCGGTGACCGTATGTCTTTCGGTCTCTTCCGCGGATGCGTTTGGAACACCTTTTGAACGAAGCCTTACGACGAACGGATCGCCCGCGTTGATGCGCGATACTATTTCCGCCTCGATCTCAGGGTCCTTGCCCCAGTCTCTGTATTTGGACCAGCCTGCATAGATACCCGGAGACAGCTTTTCAGCTTCCTGCTTTTCGCGTACAGCCGTGATCTCATCTTCGGACAGGAAGCATGGATAGGCAAGCCCCTGTTCAAGCAGCTTTTTTGCAAAGGTCCTGTAGATTTCACCTCGGTGGCTCTGAGTGTAGTCTCCGTAGCTGCCGATATCTCCGTCCGCGGTAACACCCTCGTCAAAATTGATGTCAAAGAACGAAAGAGAGCCGATTATGGTTTCTACAGCGTTCTCGACGAAACGCTTGTCATCGGTGTCTTCGATCCGCAGATAAAACACGCCGCCGCTCTGATGCGCGAGCCTTTCATCTACAAATGCGCCATACAGATTCCCCAGATGAATAAAACCGGTAGGACTAGGTCCGAGACGTGTTACCATAGCACCGTCAGCCAGCTGCCTTTTCGGATACATGCTCTCGTATTCTTCCGGTGTATGAGGGAGGGAGGGATAGATGAGCTGAGCTAATTCTTTATTGTTCATAAGTTCATTATTTTGCGCGGCAGCGTGCCTTGCAAAGACGCCGCGCTTCTCCTTTCAGTTATAAGCCTATAAATTATAGCCTAAACGGCACAGTGTTTGCAATTTTTACTCACGAGGCAAAATTGTATACAAATTTGAGGTAAAATACAATATCACTCACAAAATGATCGAAGCTTTGGGATTTTGCACAAAACAATGTGCGGAAGTATTGGAATTATCGCGGAATAATGGTATATTTGTATACATCAAAATCAATAATTAACAGGAGGTAATGTCAATGTATAAGGGATTCAAAAATGCTGTCGAACTGGATTTCAGCAAGCCTGAGCTCAAGGAAAAAATGCAGGCTGCGTTTGAACAGGTGGATGCGGAAAAAGGGCTGACTTTGCCTCTGGTGATCGGGGGAGAAAGGATCTATACCGAGAAAAAATTCGAGTCGATCAATCCTTCTACAAAGGAGGTCCTCGGTTATTCAAGCTCCGCAAGCGCAGAACAATGCGATCAGGCTATCCGCGCCGCGCAGGATGCTTTCGCGACCTGGAGAAAAAGCTCCGTTGACGAGCGTGTCCGCTGCATGCGCAAGCTCGCTCAGCTGCTGGTTGAAAACAGATTCTATATAGACGCCTGGAATATCGAGGAAAGCGGCAAGAACTGGGGCGAGGCTGACGGTGAGCTATGTGAGCTGCTCGACTTTATCAATTCGTACTGCGTGCACATTCAGACTCTTGAGGAAGGCATTCCTCTGATGCACACAGACGAGCATAATGTCTGCAAATACATCCCGATGGGCGTCGGCGCGACTATTTCACCGTGGAATTTCCCTGTGGGGCTCTTCGCGAATATGCTGATCGCAGCAGCTATAACAGGCAATACGAGCGTAAACAAGCCTGCGTCCACTACACCGATCTCCGCCTTCAAATTCTTTGAACTCATGGAGAAATGCGGCATTCCTGCAGGCGTGATCAATTTCCTGCCGGGCTCCGGTTCGGATATAGGCGACCTGATCGTGGATCATCCTCTGATCAGATTCATCAACTTTACGGGCTCAAAGGATGTTGGCTGCAGGATATACGAGCGCGCCGGCAAGGTAAATCCGGGACAGAAGGGCCTCAAAAAGGTCGTTGCTGAAATGGGCGGCAAAAATGCTATCATCGTCGATTCATCGGCAAATATCGCAAAGGCTGCGCAGGGCGTGGCAAGCTCGGCCTTTACGTTCCAGGGGCAGAAATGCTCCGCGTGCTCAAGAGCACTCGTTATGGCTGATGTGCATGACGAGTTCGTCGCGGCTCTGATCGAAGAGGCTAAGAAGCTCAAGGCTGATCAGGGAACAGGCAGAGATAATAAGACGATCGGGCCTGTATCGAGCAAGGACGCGTATGACAAGATCACGGAGTATATCGAGATCGGAAGAGGCGAAGGCGATGTCGTCTGCGGCGGCACATACAGCGATGAAAAGGGTTACTATATCGATCCGACCATCATAGATGGGATCAGCAGAACAGACAGGATCGCCAATGAGGAGATATTCGGACCTGTGGTTGCTGTCATCACGGTGAACAGCTTCGATGAGGCTCTCGATATCGCGAACCAGACAGAATACGGACTGACCGGCTCTGTATACAGCGAGACAAGAGAGAACGTCATCAAGGCAAAAGATGAGTTCAATGTCGGAAATCTCTATTTCAACCGCAAGTGCACAGCCGCCGTAGTGCTGCAGCATCCGTTCGGCGGATTCAATCTGTCCGGAACCGATGCAAAGACAGGTACGCCGAACTATCTGAGAAACTTCATGTACCTCAAGTCCATATCCGAGGATCTGACATTCTGATACCGCATATCCAGATGTAATAAATCAAATCGTCAGGGCCTGTCCGGTGCCGCCATGCTCGCGGCTGTCCGGGCAGGCTTTTTTATTCGCCGATCAGCCGTACAATGGACAACCCGGTTCCGTGGCTGCGGCATTTTACTAATTATGTAATGAGGGGGTGGATAGAGGGATATAAGAATGATAGAATACCCGCGGACATTTCGGAGGTCATCCGGACTGTTTTGTCTTGCTTATCATGATGATCAAAAAAGGCACACAAGGGACGTCAAGGGAATAATGATACATGAATGAAAAACCTATATCGACAGGCTATCTGCTGAAGCGGTTCTATCCGTATTTCAAGCCTTATCTGCATATACTGATATTCGATCTGCTGTGCGCGGCCTTTACAGGCGCGTGCGATCTTGTGTTGCCGCTGATGGTCAGATACATCACCAATACCGCGACGACTGATCTCGCTGCTCTCAGCGTCGGGATCGTAGCAAAGATAACGGCCGCGTATATTGCTCTCAGGATAATAGACGTTCTTGCCAATTATTACATGCAGAATACCGGCCATGTCATGGGAGCCTATATAGAGACGGACATGAGGCGTGACCTCTTTGATCAGTTCCAGGAACTCTCGTATGCTTATTACAGCGGCAACAAGACCGGCCAGCTGATATCACGCATAACCACAGACCTCTTCGATATAGCCGAATTCGCTCATCACTGTCCGGAAGAATATTTTATCGCCGCTGTAAAGATAGTAACGGCATTCGTGATACTGCTCAGAGTCAATGTTATTCTTACCCTGGTCGTATTTGCGATGATACCGCTCATGCTGTTCTTTGCGCTTAAATACAGGGTCAAGCTGCGCAGAGCGTTCAAATGGCAGAGAAGCGAGCTCGGAGAGATCAATGCTCATGTCGAGGACAGTCTGCTCGGCATAAGGGTGTCCAAGTCCTTCGCGAATGAGGATGTTGAGCAGGAGAGATTCGAGGAGGGCAACAAGCGCTTCCTCACTACGAAAAAGGTCAGCTATAAGAATATGGCGGGATTCCGCAGCGTGACCAGATTCTTTGACGGCCTCATGTACATTGTTATAGTATTCCTCGGATCCATGTTCCTCATTCGGGGCAGGATAAACGCAGGCGATTTTGTCGCGTATCTCATGTACATCGGCGTGCTGCTTGAAGCTATCCGAAGGATCGTGGAATTTACAGAGCAGTTCCAGAAAGGAATAACAGGCATCGAGAGATTCGTCGAGGTCATGGATACTCATATAGATGTGGATGATGAAGCTGATGCGATCGAAGCGCCTGATATCAGTGGGGATATCGAATTCGAAAACGTATCTTTTTCGTATGATGATGCTTCTGCTGCCGGTCATAAAGGCTCTGAAGGCGGCGGAATCGATTCAGACAGAGTGCTGAACAATATAAACCTTAAGATCAGAAAAGGTGAAAACATAGCGCTGGTCGGCCCGAGCGGCGCCGGAAAGACGACGTTCTGCAATCTGATACCGAGGTTCTACGATGTCTCCGGCGGATCGATAAAGGTAGACGGTACCGATATAAGAAGGTACAAAGTACGATCTCTCAGATCAAAGATCGGCATGGTGCAGCAGGATGTATATCTGTTTTCGGATACGGTAGCCGCGAATATAGGATACGGCAGACCGGGCGCGTCAATGGAAGAAATCAGACAGGCGGCAGTGCTCGCGGGCGCAGACGGGTTCATAAACGAGCTGCCTGACGGCTACAATACATATGTAGGCGAACGCGGAGCCAGACTTTCGGGCGGACAGAAGCAGCGGATCAGCATAGCCCGGGTTTTCCTCAAAAATCCGCCGATACTGATACTCGATGAGGCTACCTCCGCGCTCGACAACGAGAGTGAATACTATGTACAGAAATCTCTAACCGAGCTTGCGAAGGGCAGGACGACAATAACCATCGCTCACAGGCTGTCGACCATAAGAAATGCGGACCGCATCATAGTGCTGACCGCTGACGGGATCGCTGAGGAAGGCACGCACGAGGAGCTGATGCAGATGGAGGGTGGGGTTTACGCGGCTATGAATTCCATCATACTGTGATCGGCTGAGGATCGCGCATAGCTTTGTCAGCGCACATCCGCGCGTACTCACTTACTGCGAGTAAGCTCCGTGCGCGCGTCCGCACGCTTTCGCGCTCTGCATCGATCCTCAGCCGATCACGAAAAGAGGAGGATCGCGCATAGCTTTGTCAGCGCACAGCCGCTGAGGATCGCGCGTAGCTTTGTCAGCGCACATCCGCGCGGGACCGCGAAAAGATACTGTCAGAGTGAACATATTATGTGGAGAGGTGAAATGGATCTTAATAAACGAAGTATTGAAAAGATCGTAATGACAGTTGTAGGCAACCTGACCTATGCGGCGGGCGTGAACCTGATGATCAACCCTATACATCTGTACAGCGGCGGATTCACGGGAATAGCCCAGCTGATCAGGACTTTTTTGCTGCAGTTCATGCATCTGCCACAGATAGGCGGTGTCGATTACATGGGTATCATCTACTTTATGATAAACGTGCCGTTTTTCATCATGGCGTACAGGATAATGGGGCGCAAATTCTGCGTTACGACAATTATTTCTATAGCGATGTCGTCACTGTTCCTGTCGCTGATACCGGTCCCGGAAACACCTATAGTAAGCGACAGGATGATGGCGTCACTTGTCGGCGGTCTCGGATCCGGGTTCGGAGCGGGGCTTGTGCTGAGAGCCGGAAGCTCGCAGGGAGGACAGGATCTTATAGGCGTATGTCTGGCGAAGACTCATCCTGATTTTAAGGTCGGAGTCATAGGCATAGTCATTAGCGTATGTATTTATACTATCTGCCTGTTCATGTATGATGTCGAGACTGTCCTGTATTCGATAATATTCGCTGTGATGACAGGGATATTCATCGACAAGGTGCACATTCAGACTATCAAGATCACATGCATGATCTGCACAAAAAAAGAACGCGTGGCAGAAGCGATAATGAAAGACGTAAACAGAGGCGTGACCACCTGGGAGGGCGAAGGAGCATATACCGGTGAAGACTCGCATGTGCTCGTTACCGTGATCTCCAAGTACGAAGAGCCTCTGCTCAGGGAGGTCATCGCCGGGGTGGATCCTGACGCGTTCATGATTATCACAGACAGTGTCAGGGTAGCCGGCAATTTTCAGAAGCGTTTTACGGATTGATGTGATAGAATAAATCTGCTTATGATATTTTTTAAAATAATGCTGATAATACTGATATCTGCTCCTGTAGTCGCACTCGGATGGTTCCTGTATTCACAGGTCCGCGAATATGCGAGACGCAAAAACGTCAGGGACCGTCAGAGAGCTGCTGAGATTGGAAGGAGGCTCAGATGAGAGCTGCGGTGAATGGCAACAAAGGACTGTTCATAACGCTCGAAGGCGGAGACGGAGCAGGCAAGACGACACAGATCAACAATATCGAAAGGTTCTTTGAGGAAAAGGGCCTTGTTGTGCTGCGCTCGAGAGAACCGGGAGGCACATCGATTAGCGAAAAGCTCAGACAAATACTGCTTGATCGTGAAAACGGCTCCATGGAAGCGGTGACGGAAATGCTCATTTACGCTGCCGCGAGAGCGCAGCTCGTAAGAGAGCTGATCGTTCCGGCGCTTGACGAGGGCAAGATAGTCATATGCGACAGATTTGTCGATTCTTCTATTGCTTATCAGGCTTATGGAAGGGGGCTTGGTAGCATTGTCAGGGAGGTCAACGAGACTGCGACCGGAGGACTCAGACCTGATATCACATTCTGGATGGATATAGATCCTCAGGCCGGAAGGACAAGAGCTTCAAAGGCCGGAGAGCTTGACCGGCTGGAACTCGAGGCTATGGACTTTCATTACAGAGTGTATGAGGGATATAAAAGGATCGCGCAAAGCGAAGCGGACAGGGTGAAGCGGATCGATGCATCCCTGCCGATAGAGGATATACGCGCGGAGATATATTCTTATCTGGAGGAACTGTGCGAAGCGAAGGGACTGTAAACGGACTGATACGGAATATCACAGAGGGCGCAAGAGCAGCTCACGCCTTTATCCTCGAAGGCAGAGCGGGCGACGCCAGGGATTCCTTTATAAAAAGCCTTGCTTCGGGGCTGGAATGTACAGCTGATGATCCGCTGACGAGGCCGTGCGGCTGCTGCCCGTCGTGCAGACAGATCGCTGCCGGCTCGTGCATGGATATCGTCAGGATGGCGAAGACCGTATCTAAGAGCGGAAACGCATCGTACAGGACCGAAGACGCTGCTGATTTTACAGAGCGCCTCGGCATGGGCGCATACGGAAGATTTCTGATAGGGATAATTGACGACGCGGACAGCATGAGTGAGGTCGTGCAGAACAAGCTCCTCAAGACGCTGGAGGAACCTGCCGACTCGACACTGTTGATCCTGGCCGCCGCGAACAGGGATGCCCTGCTCGAGACCGTGCGCTCAAGATGCAGCATAATAAGGCTGAGCGAGTATACGGATCCTGATGAGGATGAGATACGCTCAGCAGCCGCGATCGAAGAGACAGCTGAGCTGTTCATGAAAGCAGACTGCAGATTTTATGAGTTCAGAGCTGCGGTCGATAAACATATCAAAAGCAAGACGGATGCGTTCGGTCTGCTTGACGAGATAGAGGATGCAGCCGCCGCGAGGATGAAAGACGGCAGATCACCGGCCGGGATGGCGGAGCTTATCGGTCTGGCTGAGACGGTCAGGTCGGATATGATGCGTGAAATGAATTACGGCAGAGCGCTCAGGCGTCTGTTCCTTGAGTCGCGATGAAGCGCGTATAAGCCGGATGCAGAGGTATATATCAGGAGGACAAAACGAGATGGTAGAGATAGTAGGCGTCGGTTTTATGAAGGCCGGCAAGACATATTATTTTGATCCGAAGGGAATAAAGTTCGAGCTCGGAGATATGGTGATAGTGGAGACTGCAAGGGGACTTGAACTGGCTCATATCCTGATCCCGAACAAGATGATTCCGGAGGATGAGCTGGTAGCTCCTCTCAAAGCGGTCGAGCGCAAGGCCAGCGACGAGGACCTTCGAAAATACCGGGAAAATCTCGGAAAGAGGGATGACGCGATGCGTGTCTGCGCGGAAAAGATCGCAAAGCACGGACTCGAAATGAAGCTGATCGATGTCGAATTCATGATCGACGGATCCAAGATAGTGTTTTATTTTTCCGCGGACGGCAGAGTTGATTTCAGAGAACTCGCCAAGGACCTTGCGGGTCATTTCCGGAACCGCATAGAGCTTCGCCAGATCGGCGTCAGAGATGAGGCGAAGATGCTCGGAGGCATAGGCATCTGCGGAAGACCGCTCTGCTGCAGCAAATGGCTGCATGATTTTCACCCTGTATCGATCAAGATGGCAAAACAGCAGAATCTGTCACTCAACCCGACAAAAATATCGGGCACATGCGGCAGGCTCATGTGCTGCCTTAATTTTGAGGACAAGACATACAGGGAGCTGCGCAAGGGCATGCCTAAGGACAATGAGAGAGTCGAGACGCCGGATGGGCTTGCCAAGGTCGTAAATGTCGATTACTTTAACGGTAAGATCAATACCCGCGGTATAGAGATAGACCCTGAGACAGGAGAAGAAATATTCTCACAGGAGATCAAATCGTTCACAAAGGATGAGATCAAACGCAGGAGCAAAAAGGGAAAGCGCGCTAATGACAACGAAGATGCCGAGCTTATAGAGGATGCTGAGCTGCGCGCGCTTGAAGAGATGATGAGCGATTTTTGATGAGTGACTTATGGATGAAAGGATAGATGATACCGGATTCGGAGGCATCAGAGTAATACAGAGCCGTAATTTTGGTTACGGAGTGGATTCCGTGCTGCTTGCTGCTTTTGCGGCGGGAGAGACCGGAGCGAAGGGGATGGCAGGCGGCACGCATGCTGCGGACCTCGGGACCGGAAACGGCATAGTCGCATTCATCCTGGCGCACAAGATAAAAAACATACGCGTTACCGGATACGAGCTTCAGGAAGATGCATGGTCAAGAGCGGTCAGGGCGCTGGCGCTGAACGGACTTGAAGACAGGATAAGCTTTGTCAACTGCGATGTGAAAGATATCAGGGCCGCAGGGGAAATGGATGCGGTCGTCAGCAATCCGCCGTATTTTCGCAGACAGGGCGCTATAGCGAGCTCTTCGCCGGAAAGATATCTTTCAAGACACGAATCTACAGCGGATCTACGGGATTTTGTAAGCGCTGCCTCATCCATGCTCAAAAGAGGCGGAAGCTTATACATGGTCCACAGACCCGACAGGCTCGCGGACATCATGAATGCTATGAGAGAGGCCGGAACTGAGCCAAAATACCTGCAGCTTGTAGTGCCTGAACGCGGCGAGGCTCCGAACATAGTCCTGATAAGCGGGATCAAAGGAGCGGGCTCAGAGCTCCATGTCCTGCCCCAGATCGAGATCCGCGCGGAGGACGGCGCTTATACAAAGGAGCTGCTGAGGATATATGAGAGATGCTGACTTGCGTCCCCATTGACTCACTGTACAGCAGAGCAATTTTTAGATATAATGGATGGGATAATACAACGGCCTTGACTATCCGGGCCGGCAAAGAGGAGAAAGGGAGAAAAAGCTATGATTTCGGTAAGTATAAAAGGCGTCCTTATTGGTGTTCTGCTGATAGCGCTTATAGTGCTTGTAGTGTATCTGATAATCCTGGTTTCCAATCTGACAGATACTGTCAAAAAGGCGAATACTATTCTTGACATGAGCACGGATGCGGCAATAAGTGCAAAGAATAAGGTCGATGAAGTAAATAATTCCGTCAGGGAAAAAGTGGATAAGGTCAACAGCATCGTGGATAACGGACTGAATACGGTCAAGGGTGCTGCAGGCAAGGTCACAGGTAAGGTCAAAGAACTTATGTAGTGCCGGATAAGGAGGAATACAATGTTGACAGTCAATCAGATACTTGTTATATGCCTCATCCTGGTGCTGATCGCCTTTGTGGTCGTAGTTTCAAAACTGGTCGGACCTACCCTCGAGCTGATCGCGAAGCTCAAAAAACTGGCTGCGGACGGGCAGAATGCAATAGACAGCTCAATGGAGCGTGTGGATCAGGCGGGCAGCAGCGTC
>JAFRGH010000165.1 GCA_017433945.1 Mogibacterium sp.
AGGGTACGGTCTACAAGCTTAGCAAATAATCATGATAAAGACTGGAAATGACTGGGACGAGCTGCTCGCCGGTGAGTGGGACAAGGCCTGCTACGACGGACTGCGCTCGTTCCTTTTAGATGAATACAGCCATGAAACGGTGTATCCCGCGAAAGGGGATATATTCAATGCGCTCAAGCTGACAGCATATGAGGATGTCAAGGCAGTGATACTTGGGCAGGATCCTTATCACGAGCCGGGACAGGCACAGGGACTTGCGTTCAGCGTTCCGCGCAGCGTTCAGGCTCCTCCTTCTCTTGTAAACATCATGAGGGAGCTTGAGGATGACCTGGGGCCGGGGATGGCTGGCGGCTCCGGAACAGCCGAAAGCATATCTGAGGGTCCGGCAGATGACGGGATACTGGTGCCCTGGGCAAAGCAGGGCGTCCTGCTCCTGAATACGGTGCTGACTGTGAGGGCGCACAGAGCAGGGTCCCACAGGTCACATGGCTGGGAGCAGTTTACCGACAGGATAATTGAACTGCTCGCGTCCAGAACAAAGCCGATGGTATTCATACTCTGGGGAGCTAATGCCGGCGCAAAGACAGATCTGATACTGCAGTCACAGCAGGAAAAGCTCAGGCACCTGATAATACGGGCGCCGCATCCGAGTCCGCTGTCGGCATACAGAGGCTTTTTCGGAGGCAGATATTTTTCGCGCTGCAACTACTTCCTCGAGGACAACGGCATAGCGCCGATCGACTGGCATCTGTGACATTTCTCATATGAGAATCTTCACAGATTCACCCAAAATTGTATACGGACGAGTGGTACAATTTTCATGTATCTTACAACTGACAAAGCAAATACATTGACAATCCGGTAGTGATATGATCAGAAGAATCGTAGGACTATATTTCAGCCCTTTAGGAGGGACGGCAAGCATGATACACAAGCTTGCAGGTGATATCGCAAACGAACTGCAGGACTGCAGTCCTGATGATCTGCGCCTGGAATGCTACGATCTGCTTCATATGAAGGACTCTGCGCCTCAGATGGATGATGAAACGATTGCTGTTATCGGCATGCCTGTCTATGTCGGCAAAATACCTGTGCCTGGAATGAACGCGATCAGCATGTTGAACGGAAACGGAGCGATGGCGTTTACAGCGGTATCCTACGGCAGCAGGACCTATGGCAACGCCCTTTATGAACTCGGGCACTTTGCCGAAGCACAGGGCTTCAAGGTCGTCGGGGCAGGAGCTTTTGCGGTAAAATACGGGGCGGGACTCAGAAGACGCCGTCCATCGGGTATACATGTCGACAGCTCGTCGCTGGCGGAATTCGGCAAAGCCGCTTCCGCAAAGATCAGGCGGCTCACAGGCTGCGATGTCGAGGGCCTTAAAATAAAGCCTGCGCCGCTGGAGGTATCAGGCAGACTGCCTGTACACAGAGTAAGCAGGATTTCGCCCAAGGCGGCAGAGATCGCGCAGGATATACTGCAGCGTGTATGCATAATAAGGCGTGAATCGGAATGGTATTTATAAAACAGGAATTGTAATAAGGAGGAAAATGATGAAGGTGATCGCAACTGATAAGGCTCCGGGCGCTATCGGCCCATACTCACAGGGATATATTTCAAACGGATTCGTGTATACATCCGGCCAGATCCCGGTAGATCCTGCAAGCGGAGATATTCCTGAAGGGATCGAAGCTCAGACTGCACAGAGCTGCAAAAATGTAGGCGCTATTCTCGAGGCTGCCGGCTCCGGCTTTGATAAGGTGATCAAAACGACATGCTTCCTTGCGGAAATAGCTGATTTTGCAGCGTTCAACGGCGTTTATGCGGAATACTTCACATCCAGGCCGGCAAGGAGCTGCTTCGCGGTAAAGGATCTGCCAAAGGGAGTTCTTTGCGAGATCGAAGTCATCGCGGAAGCGTAAAGCATAAAGAAAAGATATAAGATAAGCAAAGAAAAGCAAAGAAAAGACAAGAAAAGAGAGAAAAAAGAAGCATAGCTTGATCAGGCTGGCTTGCCGGAGCTTTGCTTCTTGCTGAGATGGCTTATAAAAGGAGTGCTGTCAGAATGACAACACTCCTTTTTGTATACAAAATGAACGTGCGGGAACAATCTTTCGATGTCAACGCTGCAGTGAAGAGAACGCAAATAAGTCATGAATTTGCGAGAATATAAAGAATATAAATACAAAAGATGAAAAAACTCTTGAAAATACAGGGCGTTTAGGTCAAAATGAGGGAAAAGACGTATCCCTGGATGTCGGGATACATGTATACAATAATTGTTAATTCAATGCGCATTCATACGGATACTGCATCCGGGGAGATATCGAGTGATATGACAGATGATATTCTACAGGAAGAAACAATGGAAAAAGAACTGAACACACATAAACAGGACGGCAGAGATCCTGCTGAACCTCCGCATACTCCGAGATGGACCAAGCTCAGCAGCAAGACCAATCTGCTCGAGATGGAAGCCTATCACTACGAGGTCCAGGACGTTCCGAATCCGAATCTGTTCCGAGAGTTTTTTGAATACACGGAGATCCCTAAGGTCGGATTCAATTTTCGTACCAGCCCGTACGGCATGCCTGACGAGGTTGTGATCACTGACTCTACATTCAGGGACGGGCAGCAGTCAAGAGAGCCTTATACAACTAAGCAAATCGTCGAAATATTCAAAATGATGTCGAGGCTTTCCGGACCAAACGGGATAATAAGACAGACCGAGTTTTTCACATACAGCGACAGGGACAAGGCTGCCATACGCGCCTGTCAGGATCTGGGGCTTGAATTCCCGCAGATAACAACATGGATCAGGGCGAAAAAAGAGGATTTCAGGATCGTTAAAGAGATGGGCGTCAAGGAGACGGGCATACTGACAAGCTGCTCCGACTACCATATATTTTATAAGCTCGGCATGTCACGCAGACAGGCGATGGATCATTACCTTTCGGTGGTGCATGACGCGTTTGAGGCAGGGATCACGCCCCGCTGCCACCTCGAGGACATCACGCGCGCAGATTTTTACGGGTTTGTAGTGCCTTTCGTGACAGCTGTACAGGAAATGGCTTCACAGGCTGGCATGCCCGCTAAGATCAGACTTTGCGACACCATGGGATACGGCGTGCCGTATCCGGGAGTAGCGCTTCCGCGCTCAGTCGCCGGAATAATCTACGGACTGCATCAGTATGCCGGCGTGCCGTCTGAATGCCTGGAATGGCACGGACACAACGATTTCTACAAGGCTGTGGCAAACGCTGCGACCGCATGGCTTTACGGATGCGGAGCAGTCAACACAACTCTGTTCGGCATAGGTGAACGCACCGGAAACATCCCGCTCGAAGCTATGGTCTTTGAATACGCTCAGCTGAGGGGAACACTCGATGGCATGGATACGACCGTGATCACCGAGCTCGCGAGATACTACGAGAAGCAGGTAGGCTACACGATGCCGCCGCAGACGCCTTTCGCCGGTGAGAATTTTAACGTCACAAGAGCCGGCATACACGCGGACGGATTGCTCAAAAACGAGGAGATATACAATATCTTCGATACGGGCAAATTCCTGGGCAGGCCGCCGCTCGTCAATATCAACCAGAATTCGGGCGCGGCGGGTATAGCGCACTGGATCAACTCGAGCTACGGGCTTAAGGGTGATAAGCAGGTTGACAAGCACAGCGGAGTCGTCGCATACATCAAAGACTGGATCGACAGCGAATACGCGTCGGGCCGTGTCGCTGAGATCGGCGGATCCGAGATACGCAGCAAGATAAACGAGTACATGACAGAATAGAGGAAGGGCAAAGATGGGAAAAACAATAGCGCAAAAAATCATCGCTGAGCATCTGATCAGCGGAGAAATGGTAAAGGGGAGCGAGATAGGTCTGCGGATCGACCAGACTCTGACGCAGGACGCGACGGGGACAATGGCATATCTCGAATTCGAATCCATGGGGATCCCTCGCGTCAGGACTGAGAGATCTGTAGCATACATCGACCACAATACTCTGCAGTCGGGATTCATGAATGCGGATGATCACAAATATATACAGACAGTTGCGGCAAAGCACGGTATTTGGTACTCAAGACCGGGCAACGGGATCTGCCACCAGGTGCACTATGAGAGATTCGGAATTCCGGGTAAGACTCTGATCGGTTCGGATTCGCACACTCCTACCGGAGGCGGGATCGGGATGCTCGCGATAGGCGCCGGCGGAATGGATGTTGCGGTAGCCATGGGAGGCGGCGCGTATTACATCCCTATGCCAGGCATGATCAAGGTCGAGCTGACAGGAAAACTGCAGCCGGGAGTAAGCGCAAAGGACGTGATACTGGAGGTACTCAGGCAGCTTTCGGTAAAGGGCGGCGTAGGCTATATAGTTGAATATGCCGGACCGGGAGTGGCCGAGCTGTCAGTTCCTGAGAGATGCACTATTACAAATATGGGCGCAGAGCTTGGCGCTACGACCTCGATATTTCCGAGCGATGAGAGAACATGGGATTTCCTCGAGGCCCAGGGCCGCGGAAAAGACTGGAAAGCTCTGTCAAGCGACGAAGACGCGGAATATGACAAGCTGATATCTGTGGATATGAGCGCGCTGCGGCCTCTTGCCGCGTGCCCGCACAGTCCTGATAATGTAAAGCCTGTCAGCGAGCTGGGCGGGATCAGGGTGGATCAGGTCTGCATCGGCTCATGCACCAATTCGTCGCTGACCGATATGCTCAAGGTGGCGTCGATGCTCAAAGGGCGCAGGATCGCTGACAATGTAAGCCTTTCAGTATCGCCCGGATCACGTCAGGTGTTCAGCATGATGGCTGAATGCGGAGCGCTGACCGATCTGATCGACGCAGGTGCCAGGATACTCGAATGTGCCTGCGGACCGTGCATAGGCATGGGCTTCTCGCCGGGAAGCGGCGGTGTTTCGCTCAGGACATTCAACAGAAATTTCCTCGGCCGCTCGGGAACAAAAGACGGCCAGGTATATCTGGTTTCACCGGAAACAGCGGCAGCGAGCGCTCTCACCGGAGTGTTCACGGATCCATCCGCTTCAGGCCGCTCTTCAGACTTAAGAACGGCAGGAGCATCAGACAGAGGATCCGATGTCAGGATCCCGGCTCCGAATATCAATATATATGATGTGCCGGACAGGTTCCGAATCAATGACAGCGGCATCATAGAGCCTCTTGATGAGGAAGCCGCGGAAGCTGCTGAGGTCGTAAAAGGCCCCAATATCAAGCCTTTTCCTGAGACACATCCGCTGGCAGACAGGATCGAAACGAACGTCCTCCTCAAGGTGGGAGACAATATTACAACGGATCACATAATGCCTGCGGGATCGCGCATACTGCCGTACAGATCCAATATTCCGCATCTTTCGCAGTATTGCTTTGAGGTGGTTGATCCGGGATTTGCTGAGCGCGCCAGAGCGGCCGGCTCGGGAATAATAGTCGGCGGACAGAATTACGGACAGGGATCATCAAGAGAGCATGCGGCCCTTGTACCGCTCGCGCTCGGGATAAAAGCGGTAGTTGCAATATCCTTCGCGCGCATTCACGCAGCTAATCTGGTCAACGCCGGGATATTGCCGCTTGTATTCGAGAACGCCGAGGATTATAAAAAAGTGCGGCAGGGTGACCGGATAGAGATAAGCTCTGTTCACACAGGCCTCAAAGAGGACAGGCTTATAATGAAGGTAACGGCTGCGCCCGGTGACGGGGACAGCTCGGAGGATGCGGGTATATCGGGCAATATCATTGAGATCCCGCTCACGATGCAGCTTGCGGAACGTCAAAAAGAGATACTGCTTGCCGGCGGTCTTCTAAAGCATACCGTCAGCAAAGAGCTGTAGCGCGAAGAATCCATAACACTTAATACACAAAGGAATAATCGGAAAACCATATGAATAAGGAAATATCATCACAGATAGAACAGGCGACAGAGCAGTTCAGACAGATGCTGGTCGAGCAGTATGAGAGAAATCAAAGGATGGCGGAATGTGCTGTCTGGAAAACTCCTGCTCAGGCGGGAGATGGTACCGTAAACAGCAGCAATGCGGCCGCTTCCGGAAATGGATGCACCGTGATCGGGCTTGCCGCCGGAGACGGTATCGGTCCGGTGATCATGGAAGAGACAAAAAACGTTCTGATGGAGCTCCTCGCTGACGAGCTCTCCGAAAAGAGGATCTCTTTCAAAGATATTGAAGGATTTACCATCGAAGAGAGGCTCTTTGCGGCTGAGACTGTCCCGGCAGCTGTTCTTGCGCAGATGGAGCATTGCGACGTCCTCCTCAAAGGCCCTACGACTACACCGAACGCGGCGATGGGCGGCAAAAATCTCGAGAGCGCAAACGTATTTTTGCGCAAAAAGTTCGATCTCTTTGCGAATGTGAGACCGGTATGTCTGCCTGATGAAGGCATAGACTGGACTTTCTTTCGCGAGAATACCGAGGGCGAATACGCGCTCGGGAGCCGCGGGATCAGACTGGGAAGCGGAGCGGGCGAAGGCCTTTCCGTGGATTTTAAAGTGACAACGGCAGAGGGCAGCCGCAGGATAGCAAAGGCTGCATTCGACTTTGCCCGTGAAAACGGGAAAAAGCGTGTCTCCATAGTAACCAAGGCTAATATAATGAAAAAGACCGATGGGGATTTTCAGAGCATTGCGCTCGAAGTCGCTCAGGATTATCCGGAGATCGAGACTGATACCTGGTTTGTCGATATCATGGCGGCAAACCTCGTCAATAAAGACATACGAAGCGGATTTGAGGTGTTCCTGCTGCCTAATCTCTACGGTGATATCATTACTGATGAGGCTGCGCAGATACAGGGAGGCGTTGGGACAGCAGGCTCGGCCAACATAGGCAGTGATTTCGCAATTTTTGAAGCTATTCATGGCAGCGCTCCGAGAATGGTCGAAGAGGGCATAGCGCATCTTGCCAATCCGGCCAGCCTGATGACTGCGGCAGTCATGCTGCTCAGACATATCGGTCTCGCCGAAAAAGCCTCAAAGCTGGAAGCGGCTGTCAAAAAAGCGAACGACAGGCTCGGCGCAGAAATGACGGGTCTGCAGGGCGGACGAAGCTGCGCGGAGTTTGCGCAGGCAGTACGCGAGTCTCTGTAAAGGATTCATTCTCCGATATCTTGTTTTCCTGATTTTTGATCTGATTATGTGGTAGAATCATTGAGACGTTTGACAGGGAGACAGCTCCCGGCCGAAACAATACGTGAATGATATAAAGGGGAGTGAGGATGAAATTCATCAACAAAAAAGCAAAGTTTCCGATCAGCGATGCGAATTGCATATCTGACTGCATGCAGTTTATAGAGGCGGGGCTTGAAGAGTCAAAGGCAGACCCGAAGCTGGCCATAAAGACTCAGCTCCTTGCTGAGGAAATGATAATCTCGCTGATAGAAAACAACGACTCAAAGGGCGGCGATGTACGGATACATATCAGCAAGTTCTTTGGAAACACCGGTATAACTATCTCCGTCAAAGGCCGTGAATTCGATCTCTTCGGAAACGGCAGGGACCTTGCCGATGATATCGATGATCTCGGGGCCGATGAAGCTCAGGATGTAATCAGATCAATAATTCTCAGATCTCACGGCGAGGATCTCAAATATGGTCATAAAAAAGGCATTAACAGTGTCCGTATTATGACCGGCCATCAGGGTATGTCGTTTACAAAGCTGACTATTATAGCGCTTGCCGCAGGGCTGCTTTTTGGACTTATTCTCAAAACTGCCGTGCCTGAAACAGGTTCGGAAATAATATGCAGCTATGTGCTCGGACCGGTACGCGATATATTCATGAATGCTCTCAAAATCGTGATAGCTCCGATGGTATTCTTCTCGATAGTAACCTGTCTGTCGGGCTTCAGTGATATCACAGAGCTCGGCAAGATAGGCATAAGGGTCATGGGAATGTACCTGTTTACAACAGTAATTGCTGTATTCATGTCATATGGGGTTACAAAGCTTATTGATCCGGGTACATTCGGAGCAGGTCTTGCCCTGTCAGGCGGGCAGCCTGTGGATGTTGATACCAGTGTAGATACATCGCTTCTCAACACGATAATCAACATAATACCGTCGAATTTCCTCAGGCCCTTCCTCGAGTCGGATACTCTGCAGCTGATCTTCCTCGCTGTCATGATAGGTATCGCGGTCGGAAGGATAGGCAAATACACACCGGTCCTCACAGAGATATTTGAGGGCCTCAATTCGCTGTTCCTGACCATAACGAGCATCATAGCAAAATTCATACCTGTCGCGGTATTCTGCTCGGTATCTCTGATGATGGTGCAGCTTGGAGGCTCGTCATTCCTCTCGGTGCTCGGATACGCACTGGCCAATATTATTGAAATATTCATCATGATGATGATCTACGGTCTGCTGGTTGGCTGTATGGCAAAGCTGAATCCGTTGGTGTTTTTCAAAAACATAAAAGAGAGCATGCTCACGAGCTTCACACTGTCGTCAAGCTCGGCTGCTATGCCTACTAATATCAGGACATGCACTGACAAGCTTGGAATATCACCTAAGGTCTGCAATTTTTCCATACCGCTCGGTGCTACCATCAATATGGACGGCACATGTATAGGACTTGTACTTTCGGGACTGTTCCTTGCAAAAATGTACGGCATTTCGGTTCCGAATACAATGATAGGACCGCTGGCGATCACCATCATACTGCTTTCGCTCGGCTGCCCGGGAGTCCCGGGAGCCGGTCTCGTGTGCACAGGCATAATCCTGCAGCAGCTTGGCGTGCCTATTGAGGCGATGGGACTTATAATAGCCATCGATCCACTGCTGGATATGTTCGATACTATGTCAAACACCACAGGCGACATCGCCTGCGCTACGATCACGGCAGCAAAGGAAGGCCTTCTGGATAAAGAAATATACTACGACATGAGCAACAACTGATGCCGCAGGCAGGATTTTGTGGTATACTGCAAGCTATGCTCAATAATCTCATCATTTGCGTCAACGCGGTAGTTCCATCCATGATATACCTGACCATCGGCATACTGCTCAAAGCAGGCAAAGTGGTCACAGAGGATGAGGTCAGACGATTCACCCACATGGTGTTCGTTGCCCTCTATCCTTTTATTATGTTCGATAATCTCTACGGCAAGAATATTTCCGAGCATCTCA
This sequence comes from Mogibacterium sp., assembly GCA_017433945.1. Taxonomy (GTDB): domain Bacteria; phylum Bacillota; class Clostridia; order Peptostreptococcales; family Anaerovoracaceae; genus Crickella. The sequence continues at coordinate 9,161 of JAFRGH010000165.1, forward strand.
ACATGCGGCTCGGATGCTATGCGCTTGGATTCACAGCGCTGCAGCTTGTGATCTCCTGGGTGTTTGTCTGCCGTATAGAGCCGGATAACTACGAGCGAGGCGCGATGATACAGGCATTGTTTCGCAGCAACTACGTGCTGATGGGATTTCCTATCGCTTTCAGTCTCTTCGGCAGGGGAAATATCACAGCAGTCGCCGTCATAATGATGATGGTAGTGCCGTTCTACAACGCAGCTGCCGTCGTGGTTTTTGAGACGTTCAGAGGCGGCCGTATCGATGTAAAATTCATCCTCAAAAAAATTCTGACCAATCCTATAATTGACGGCGGAATCGCGGCCTTTATCGTGATGATGCTGGGGATAAAGCTCCCGGATAATATAGCAGGCACAATCACGACGCTGTCCGACGCAACCTCGCCGATAGCGATGATACTGCTTGGCGCTGCCCTGAATCTCAACGGTTTCAGCAGCGACAGGAAGCGTATCGCGGTCTGCACCATAGGCAAATTGATAGTATTCCCTATATTCGGGATATGGGGCGCGGTTGCGCTTGGCCTCCGCGGCGTACCGCTGATAGCGGTGACACTGATGGTAGCAGCGCCTGACGCCCTCGCTTCATACGCTATGGCAAGCGGGATGGGCGGAAACGGCAAGCTTGCCGGAGAGCTCGTGGTCATCACCACGCTTATATCATGCATCACCATACCTGTATGGCTGTTCATATTAAAAACAAACGCGCTGTTCTGATCGGCTGTTGCCGCGTATCGACCACAGCAGTCTCATGAAGCTGAAAGTTAAGCATATAAATAAAAGGTAAAAGAAAAGTCTATGGATATTTACAAGCTGAAGATCAAAAAGCAGCTGCTCGAAAAAGAAAAGATCAGCTACGCCTCAGATCACATCGAGCTGCCGGAGGGCGGTATAGACTGCAGCGAGGGCTGCAACCCGTACGGATTTCCTCCGGAATGCGCGGACGTGCTCAAGAATTTCGAACCGGCGAAAATGGGTCCCTATCCGCACAGTCAGGCCCTGTATGACGCTATAAGAGAATACTGGAAGGACCAGATAGATGTCGAGCGGGACAATCTTATTCTCACGGATGGCAGCATCAGCGCCCTTTACATAGTCAACAATATATTCGACACTCACGATGCTGTAGTCCTCGGGATCTCACCTCAGTTCACCGACTACTACATGCATGCCGGGATGCTGGGCATCGAGTACGCGCCGTATCAGCTGGACAGGCTGAATAATTACAAATTCGATATCGAACAGTTCCTGCAGATGAATTATGAAGAATACGTCGGCAGCGAGCGCGCGCACGGCAGATCGTACAATTATATCTACATCGATAACCCGAACAATCCGACGGGGCAGATGATCGACATTAACGACATTGAGCGCATAGTCAGTGAGGCTGTCAAATTCGATATCACAGTCATCATCGACGAGGCCTACGGCGATTTTATGGATAAGAATAATTCCGCGGTCAGGCTCTTTGCGAAATATCCGAATATGGTCGTGGTCCGAACTCTATCGAAGGGCTATGGCCTTGCCGGCCTACGCATAGGCTACATCATCGCGCACAAAGAACTGATACACTGTATGAACAAGATGATCAATCCGTACATGGTGGGCGAGCTGGATCGTGAGATAGGCGCAGCAGCGCTTTCAAACAGGGGATTTGTCGAACGCTGCAAGGCGGATTTTGCGGAAATGAAGAAGCAGCTTCGCGAAGCTCTGGGCTGCAGCGAGGACTGCCCGCAGGGATCGTCCGGCAGACTCCATATGGCGGAGACGCTGGACACCAACTCGCTGTTCATGCTCTACCATGACGATCAGGAAATCAATCTCAAGGCAGAATTCCGGAAAAGGGGAGTGCTGGTAATAGACGGATACGATTTCAAGGGGCTGGATTCATCAGCCGCAAGAGTAAGGCTGCCTGAAGCAGATGATTTTCCTGTTCTGCTTGAAGCAGTCAGAGAGATAAACGCGCTCTGAGAATTCTTAAAAGCTGAAATGAATATGATAACAGAATTGCTTATCACAAGCGCTCTGCTCGGCGCGGGTCTGGCAATGGATGCTTTTTCGGTATCTCTTGCTGATGGTCTGAATGAAGCGGACATGTCAACAGGGAGGATGCTGGGAATCGCCGGAACCTTTGCCGCATTCCAGTTTGCGATGCCTCTGGCGGGCTGGGTGCTGGTACACACTGCCGTCAGTGCCTTCGGCAGACTTGAAATCCTCATTCCGTGGATCGCCTTGATCCTGCTGCTTTACATAGGCGGCAAGATGCTGTTGGAAGGCCTGCGTGAAAATATGCAGTCAAAGGGCTCAGGATCAGTTGATTCGGCATCCGGTCATGCCGAGGAACAAGAGACGATACAGGACAGCAGTAATCGGCTCGGCTTCGCTGATCTTGCAGTACAGGGCATAGCGACCTCTATTGACGCGTTATCGGTGGGGTTTGCCATAGAACGGTACTCAGCGGCCGAAGCGTTTACATCATCTGTAATAATAGGACTGGTTACACTGGCGATATGCATGTTCGGTCTCGCAGCAGGAAAAAAAGCCGGTACAAGACTTGCAGGAAAAGCTTCGATACTGGGCGGTCTGATCCTGATATTTATCGGTATGGAAATATGGATCAGAGGACTGATCTGACGAATGTCTGATAAATCATTATCGTTAGATACGGTCTGCAGACCAGGGAATCAAAGGAGATTTGTTTGAAAAAAATTAATAAAATTATAATAATATTATTATCTGCAGTCTTATGCACTCAGGCTGCTGCCCCTCTGGGGGCGGCAGATGTTTATGCTGCAGCCATTACCGGCGGGGCGCCGGGGGCAACTGAGATCGCGGTTGATCTGTATGGCAGCGGTAAAGCGGATAAGACGGACGACTCTGATGCCGTAAAAGCAGGAAACAGATCGAAAACTGCAAATAAAAAAACAGCAAAAACCAAAACCAAAAC
>JAFRGH010000166.1 GCA_017433945.1 Mogibacterium sp.
AGCCGTGCAGCAACCGGAGGGTCATCATTCCGCGTGAGATGATAGATGACATAATTCCGGGCGACGAGGCTCTGGAGGTCGATATCCGTTCATTTGGCGTAAGGATGCCGCCGAGCACGAGGAAGGATCCTAACTACGGTATAATGGGATTCGTGCAGATCGTTCCGCCTGCTCTGGCATGGCTGTGGAGGCTGGTATCGCCTCGCGGATTCAAGAATCCGTCTATCGCGGAGAGCTCTCCGGGAAGCGGCCTTTCGGCTGAGGGAGTAGGCTCATACTGGCCTTTCGCGACGGGCCTCAAGGTAACACAGGCAAACATGCTGCTTCACCAGATCATAGATACTCCTAATACGCTTAATATTCTGGTGCCTAATCAGCACATAGGCGCTTATGAGATTGGCTTCAAGGCTGAATGGATCACCCGCGAGTACCTGGCAAGGAGAAGCGGCACTGTCAAGGCTGCGCATCTTGTTGAGGCGAGATGTCCGCTGTTCGGATATTCGCTCGATGAGATGAAGATAGACGGGCAGTCGATCAGACGCACGTTCCTGCGCCCTGAGCTGCAGTCAAAGCTCGGCGAAGACGGATACGATGAATGCTCTAAGATTCTCACTGATTTCTTCAAGGAGGAGCTTAAGCAGTTCATGGTGCCTGAACTCGATCCCCTGGGACAGAAGATCATAGAGCTGTGCCTGAACGATGCTCCTGTCAGCGAATATGAAAAGCTGACGCCGATCAATCCTGTGAAGGGAAAGCATGAGGTCAGGAAGAACAAAAAATAAATAAAAGCTGAAGGCTTAGTAATCAGGCAAATAAACAAGCGGCACATCGCAGATACTGCGATACGCCGCTTTTATAGTATTTGATGCTAAATACTGCTATATGCTGTTAAATGCTGTGAGTCTCTTTTTGCTGCTTTTTGAAAGAATAGCCTCCGTAGGTGATCAGTCCCTCGTCAAGAAGGTCTGTGATGATCTCCTGAGCCATGACTTCAAAATTGTATGAATGCTTGTAGCTCTCGGCTCGTTTTTCAAGGACCGCGTTGATCGCGTCAAAATCAGCTTCCCTGAATCTGTAAAGGTTGTTGCCCTTATAGCCGAGCGAGCCTTCTCCGTTAGGAGGATAGTCGTACTGTACTGTCAGGATCTGTGAGAGCCCCTGACGGATTTCCTGTTCGTTATAGATCATTGAGCTGCCTCCCTTTATTATTTTTTATCCCTGTAGCAAAGAACCTCTTCGCCGTCCTTGATTATCATATCCATTTTGTCGACACTGATGTCATAGATGCTCTTAAGAGGATCGCCGTTGATGATCAGCATGTCGGCGTTTTTGCCTCTTGTGATCGATCCGGTGATGTGGTAGCAACCGAGTGCTCTCGCGCCGTTGGCTGTTCCGGCTATGATCGCGTCCATCTCGCTCATTCCGCATGAATCAACGAATCTGTGGATCTCGCCTATGGCTGTGACACCGTAAGGAGTCGAATCGGAGTTGAAGCTGTCAGAGCCTACGGTGATGATGACCCCCATCTTGTAAGCCTTGTTGACATTGTCGTACAGCCTTGCGAGCTCCTTTTCGATCAGCGTTTTGCCTTCGTATTTGTCATGCACGCCAGGTATGTATGTCGGCGGATATGTCGACAGCCACGCAGGGAGGAAATTGATCGTAGGGCAGAAATAGATGCCCTTGTTATACATTTTTTCCATATCCTCCTCTGTGATCTCAAATCCGTGGATTATGAAATCCGCGCCTGCATCCACCGATGGCTGTGTAGCGCCGTAGGTGTGTGACCATACAGGTATGCCTCTCATTGCAGCTTCGTCTACGAC
>JAFRGH010000167.1 GCA_017433945.1 Mogibacterium sp.
CGAGGAGCATCCATTTGCCTTTGAGCACATAGGCGGCGTTAACGGCGTGGATGAGATCGAAGAGCTGCTGCTGACGAATGCCACCGAGCTTGAATTCTGGGTCAAGACGCCTGACGACAGAGCTGACAGGAACCAGCTCTCGATTGCTCAGGAACTAAAGGAACAGTACTGGAAAAGAGTAACCGGACCTGTTGGAACTGCGATGGAGCAGACTCTGGAGATACTGGAGCACTACGGCTTCGGAGTGGAAATGGGACATAAGGAGGTCGGCGGCGTCAAGGCCAAGATGGGCAATTCCGGAACCTTCGATCACATCATGGAGCAGCTGGAGATAGACTGGAAATACGCTGATCCTATCCAGGCTGCGGATAACGAGAGCCAGGTAAAGAACATCGTCAGGGACGTGTTCAGGATGAACAGCCTGGAGGTGACTTTCCGCGCGAAGCCTATGCACGGAGTTGCGGGATCGGGCGAGCATACGCATTTCGGTCTTGCGGCAAAGCTCAAAGACGGACGCGTGGTCAATCTCTTCGAACCGGTGATAAGGACGGAGAATTTCATGAGCCCTGTGGGCTACGGCGCGCTTATGGGCATACTGAAAAACTACGAGCTGCTCTACCCTATCATTTCTCCGGAGCACGATTCGTTCCAGAGACTCAAACCGGGCTACGAGGCTCCGGTCTGCATAGTGACATCGCTCGGCGTGGATCACACTACCCCGTCGAGGAACAGGACCATACTGATAGGCCTGGTCAGAGACCAGAAGAACCCTATGTCGACAAGGTTCGAGCTGAGATCGCCTAACCCTCATACGAACACATATCTGATCATCGGCGCGGCATACATGACCATGCTCGACGGCATCAGATCTGTGCTTGAAGCCGGAAAAACTCCTCGCGAGCTCGAAGCGTCGATCAGCAAGAGCTGGGGTGAAGACGATTTTTACCTCGAGAAGAACAGAGAGTACAGATCGGAACGCAATGTTTACACCGATTATACTCCTGAGGAGCGTGAGAAACTGTTCGGCAGGGCTCCGGGCAATGTCTGGGAGGCGTTCAAGAGCTGGGGCGAAGCGAGTTATGAACCGTCAAAGGTAGAGCTGATCACCGGCGGTGATGAGATTCAGACCATGATACTCAGGTCGTACCGCGAGCAGATGATTACCAAGTGGACCATGGAGTATCATGACAGATATATACAGAACACCATGGATTCGCTGAGGCGCTGCATAAGGCTTCATGAGGACGATACCAACGAATACGATCATGACAACTGGAACAGGATCAGTGAGCTCAAAAGCATCATCGGTCATGAAGAGAAATACAGGGTCTCGCTGCTGATGCAGGCGCGCAACGCTATCGAAAGCAGAGAGTACGAGGAGCTCAGCAGGCTCGAGATAGAGATCGAGGAGAAGCTTGACGAGCTGCGCGAGGTCTACAACAAATATCAGAGAAACATTTTCTAAAACAATATTTCAATTTTTAAAACTATATTATAAAAAAGAGGCGGAATATGCTGGATATCAAGAGAATCAGAGAGAACTTTGAAGACGTTAAGACAAAGGTAGAGAGAAGAGGCAAGGGCGATTTCGGTCTTGACCGCGTCAGGGAGCTCGATGCCAGGAGGAGAGAAATACTCGCTGAGGTTGAAGCTCTGAAGAACAAACAGAATACCGTATCGCGTGAAGTGCCTAAGCTCAAAAAGGCGGGCGAGGATACGACAGCTCTCTTCGCCGAAATGAAACAGCTCTCTCAGAAGATCAAGGAAATGGATGCAGAGGTAGGAGAGGTCGAAGACGAGCTACGCGGCGTGCTGCTCGGCGTTCCTAATACTCCGAACGATCAGGTCCAGGAAGGAGCTGATGACAGCGCTAACGTAGAGCTTCGCAAGTGGGGTACTCCGCGCGAGTTCGAATTTGAGGCAAAGGCTCACTGGGATATAGGCGAGGGCCTCGATATACTCGATTTTGAGAGAGCGGGCAAGCTCTCCGGCGCCCGCTTCACCGTTTACAAGGGCCTGGGCGCTAAGCTCGAGCGCGCGGTCATCAATTTTATGCTCGATCTGCATACCGAGGAACAGGGATACACAGAGATCCTGCCTCCTTTCATGGTAGGCCGTGAAGCGATGACAGGAACAGGCCAGCTGCCAAAATTCGAAGAGGATATGTTCTATGTACCGGCAAAGGATATGTTCCTCATCCCGACAGCTGAGGTTCCTGTAACGAACCTCAGATCAAAGGAGATCATGTCCATGGATGAAATGCCTGTATATTATACGGCTTATACTCCTTGCTTCCGCAAAGAGGCAGGCTCTGCGGGCAGAGATACAAGAGGCCTTATCCGCCAGCACCAGTTCAACAAGGTGGAGATGGTCAAGTTCACCACTCCTGAGTCTTCGTACGAGGAGCTCGAGAAGCTGACAAACGACGCAGAAGAGGTCCTCAAAAGGCTCGAGATACCTTACCATGTCGTCAGACTTTCGACCGGCGACCTCGGATTCAGCTCAGCGATGACTTATGATATCGAAGTCTGGATGCCGAGCTACGGCAGATACGTCGAGATATCAAGCTGCTCCGATTTCGAGGATTTCCAGGCAAGGAGAGCAAACATCAGATTCAGGAGAAGCAAGGACAGCAAGCCTGAATTCGTACATACACTGAACGGATCCGGACTCGCAGTCGGCAGAACAGTAGCGGCCATACTCGAAAACTACCAGCAGGAGGACGGCAGCGTCGTCATCCCTGAGGCCCTCAGACCGTACATGGGCGGCCGCGAAATCATCAAATAGTATTATGCACAGAAAAGGATCGAAATGCATGAATATTTCGATCCTTATTTGATAAAGCCGATATGAGTAATACAATAATCGATTTCCTGAATAAGCAGGCCGCAGCCTCAGCTGCAGGCAACGCGCACATCTCATTTCACATGCCCGGACACAAGGGCAGGCGCGGCATATTCGACAAGGCGGGCTTCGCCGGCTTCATCGACAACATCATGGCCTGCGACATCACCGAGATCCCCGGAGCGGACGCGCTCTTCGATCCTGCTTCGACTATCAGGGCAGTAATGGATAATTACGCCGATCTCTACGGTGTGAAGCACACGGAGCTGCTGGTAAACGGATCGAGCGCGGGCGTGATGGCGGCTGTGATGGCGAGCGTGCCTATAGGCGGCACGCTGATACTCGGCAAGAACTCGCATCATTCCGCGTTCAGCGCTCTCAGGCTGGGTGCTGTAAATCCGGTATACGTCAGGCCTCAGATCAACTGGGAATACGGCCTTACGGCTTCGATCAGGCCGGCAGATATAAGGGCTGCCTGTGATGAGCATCCGGAAGCATCAGCTGTTCTTATCACAAGCCCTAATTACTACGGGATGCTGTCGGATATAAGGGCTATAGCAGATATAGCGCACGATCACGGGATGCTCCTCATAGTCGATCAGGCGCATGGCGCGCATCTGAGATTTTTCGACTATCTGGCTCAGCAGCAGCGGGACGGCGGGCAATTTGTCAAAAAGGTGCGTACTTCGGCCGAAGCGCTTGGCGCGGATATCGTCGTAAACAGCACCCACAAGACGCTGCTCAGCTTTACCGGAAGCGGAATTCTCAATATCTGCTCGGACCGTGCTGATACAGATGCCGTGGTCAGGATGCTTCGGATGCTTCAGACTACCAGCCCTTCATATCTCGCGATGGGCAGCCTGGATATCAACGAGAGGATAATGAGAGAATACGGACGCTCGATCATGGAGCACTGGAAAACTGATCTCGCCTCTTTTTATGACAGGGCTTCCAGGATACACGGACTTACTGTGGTAGACTGCGCGGGAATGGATCGTACCAAGATAAATATAAGCATGGCTTCACTCGGTCTCTCTGGAGACCAGCTTGACCGCGAACTGAGGGCGAGGGATATAATCCCTGAGATGGTCCACGGCCGCTACGTGATGATGATGACCGGAGCGGGAAACAGGACCGGTGACTATGCCGCGCTGCTGGTCGCGCTCAGGGATATCTCCGATAGCTATGCCGCAGGCGCGGCCGGACGGACCCCGGATATCATAAGCCAGGGCTCGCTGGCGCTCAGATCCGAACCTGATTTTGACCTCGAGTCTGCTGATGTTCCTGCGGAATACGAATCCGTTCCTCTCTATGCTTCGGAGGGCTGTGTGCTGTACGATCCTGTTATCATATATCCGCCTGGCTCCCCTGTGGTATGCCCGGGCGAGATCATGAGCATGGATGCCATTACATACATTTCCGATGCCATATCGAGAGATGAAAAGGTCACCGGCGTTGATGACGAGGGCATGGTGAGAGTCGGAGCCGGAACCGGCCACTGGTAGCATTGTGACAGCTGACAGGACAGCTGCAAACAAAACGGCCTGTATCGTGACGTCTGTCCCGGTACAGGCCTTGTGCGTGGCTTTAAAGTGCTGTGCTGCCTTATAATTTTTTATGATGTTTGCTTTGCTGTTTACTTTGCCTTAACGGTCTTGATTTTACTCCATTTGCCGTACGTGGTTTTTGTTTCTCCCGTAGCTGCGTTTGCGATCCTTTTAAATGTCCTGACCCGGACGTAATTCTTTTTACCGGATTTGATCTTTATGGTCTTTTTTACGGCAGCTGAGCTGTTTGTCTTTGCTTTCTTTACGGCTTTTTTGAATTTCTTGTCTGTGCTCCAGCGAATATCGTATCCGTCTGCATCAGAATTCTGCTTCCAGCTGATCACGGCTTTGCCGCCCTTCTTTGCTTTAGCGGAAATGATCTTTGTGGCAGCCTTAGCTGCGGCATCTGCCGCGCTTTTGTATTCCTTCCACTGTGAAATGCTCGTCTCGGCTTTTTCGAGCTTTGTGAGATTCGCACTCTTGATGAGCTTCTTCTGTGCCGGCGAAAGCGCGTCATACGCCTTCCGGGCATCCTTGACGGCTGCTTCGTTGTCAAGTTTGATCACTGAAGGGAGCTTCGTGATCTTTGAATTGACATCTTTGACAGCGTCGATCTTGCCGGAAACCTTCTTTTCCGCTTCTATCAGCCGGTCGATCAGGGAATTGTCTATCAGCTTTTTCTGATCACCGGACATGGAATCATATGCTTTTCTGATTTTTTCTATTGTGCTGCTGTTATCTGCTGTTACAGATTCAGGCAGTGCATTGATCAGATCCGTGACGGAGATAGATTTGAACTGAGTGATAACAGACGCTGCGCTTTCAAGAAATTCCGGGTCGGATATCATGTCCTTTTGAGACTGCGGTAAGGAATCATAAGCGTCACTTGCGATCTTTGCCAGGTCTTCAGCTTTAATGCCCAGTTTGGATAATGCGGGAATATCGTTGATAAGATTTTGAACATACTCATTTATGATCCGGTCGATGTCATCCGAAGTAAGCTCCGATGCTGTAACCGAAGCTGTTGCTGTACCCGGTTCATCTGATGCGAATACAGGCACATTAATACCTGTAAATGCAATAATCGTGATCATCACGATCGATAAAATAATCAGTCTTTTTCGTATATTCATAATTCTGCGGCCTTTCTGGTATTATTCTGAAACTCCGTAATCAAGTAATTTATTATAGCACCAAAAGTCAATAAAATAACGCGATTGCATGATAAAATGCACACTTGTTATTGTGACGAATTAATAACAAGTATGTTTTTTTGGTGAAAATAGTATATAATACTTGCGGTAAAGGCTGCGGGCCTCTCTTTTTCGTGTGCTTTGCATCGGGAAAATTGAAATTTGTCCATAAATACGGACATTTATCAGGACGTCTGCGGTTTGCGGCGGTCACAGTGGGCCGCCTGCACGATAAGATATTGTATTATGTGAAAGGAGTTTCTAACAGGGATGAGCCAAAGGAAACATTTGCCAAGCATCCACGTACCTCATCACAAGAACACGGCTGCCTGCGAGACCGTGTCGATGCCGGTACCGGATGAAGTAAGCATCAGCATGTCCCAGAACATCGGCGCTCCTTGTAAACCTCTTGTTGCCAAAGGGGATTACGTGAAGGTAGGTCAGAGAATAGGCGATGTAGATGCCTTTGTCAGCGCACCTATCTTCTCAAGCGTCAGCGGGACCGTAAAGGCTATCGAACAGGTCCGCGGCTCGATGGGTGGATTCGAGACACACATCGTGTTCGAAACGGACAAGAAACAGGAGATCAGTGAGTATGTCAAAGCACCAGTTGTAAACAGCATTGAGGATTTCGTCAAGGCTGCGAGAGACAGCGGTATGGTAGGACTCGGAGGTGCGTCATTCCCGACACACGTCAAGCTGAATCCTAAGAACCTTGATGAGTGCAAGTACCTCGTAGTAAACGCTGCGGAGTGCGAGCCTTTCATCACGACAGACAACAGAGAGATGGTCGAGAACGGACAGGACGTTCTTGACGGAATGACGATGATCATGAAATGGCTGGATCTCGAAAAGGGATTCATCGGCGTTGAGAGCAACAAGCCTGACGCTATTGCCAACATGAACAGACTGATCGAGCAGAACGAGATCAGCAACATCGAGGTCGTAACTCTGCCGTCCAGCTATCCAAAGGGAGCTGAGCGTGTACTCGTTTACGAGGTAACAGGCCAGGTAATGAACGCAGGCGTTCTCCCTGCACAGCTCGGAGTTATACTCGACAACGTTTCGACTATCGGAGTCATGGCTGAGTTTTTCAAGACCGGCATGCCGATCGTAAGAAGAAGAGTCACAGTAGACGGAGACGCGGTCACTGAGCCTAAGAACGTCTACGTGCCTATCGGAACAAGGATCGCGGATGTAGTGGAATTCTGCGGCGGCTATAAAAAAGAGCCGCGCAAGATCGTAATGGGCGGACCTATGATGGGAAGAGCGACCAACTCTGACGCGTCACCGACCATGAAGAACACTTCATCCATCCTCTGCTTCAGCCAGGAAATGGCCGAGGTAAAGGAAGAGACAGCCTGCCTCAACTGCCAGCGCTGTCACACAGCATGTCCTTTCGGCCTGATGCCGAGCATTTTCGCAGACGCGTTCGAGGCAAAGGATGTGGACAAGCTCAACAGATTCAACGTAATGCAGTGCATGGAATGCGGCAGCTGCTCGTACACATGCCCGGCAAGACGTCCGCTGAGCCTTACTAACAAGCTCGCTAAGATGATGGTAAAGGAGGCATCGAAGTAATATGGATAAGAAATTTCATAACAACTTGATCGTATCCTCCGCGCCTCATATCGTAACGGAATCGGATACCACAAGACTGATGGGAACCGTCATCCTGGCGCTCGTACCATCATGGATCGCAAGTATCTACGTGTTCGGATTCAGAGCGCTGCTTCTCTCGGTCGTATGCATCGCAGCAAGCGTGCTCTTTGAATACTGCTACAACGCGCTCACACACAAGAAGCAGACGGTCGGCGACCTCTCAGCAGCACTCACGGGTCTGCTGATCGCATTCAACGTACCGTCTAATTTCCCGCTCTGGCAGGCAATACTTGGCTGCGCATTCGCTATCATAGTTGTAAAGCAGCTCTTCGGCGGCATCGGACGCAATTTCAGCAACCCTGCCATCACAGCAAGAATTTTCCTGTTCATCTCGTTCGCGGGCAACATGTCCACATGGCCTGTAACAAGACTGAACGCAGCGACTGACGCTGTAACAGGTCCTACTCCTCTCGCTCTTTACGCAGAGGGAAGCAAGGATCAGATCCCTGGACTGCTCCAGATGTTCCTCGGATTCCACGGCGGTTCTACCGGCGAGGTATGCGCGCTGGCACTGCTGATCGGCGGTATTTTCCTGATCGTCCGCAAGGTCATCAGCCCGATCATCCCGTGCGCTTTCATCGGTACTGTATTCGTATTCGGATTTATCGCGACCGGAAGCCTGCACTGGGCACTCTTCCATGTGCTCGCGGGCGGCGTTATGCTCGGAGCATTCTTTATGGCTACCGACTACGTTACATCGCCTAAACTGCCTCTCGGACAGCTCATATTCGGTATCGGCTGCGGAATCATCACAATGAGCATCAGGCTCTTCGGATCGTATCCTGAAGGCGTATCCTTCTCGATCCTGCTGATGAACATCTGCACACCGCTGCTCAACAACCTGTCCTACAAGTTCTACCTGAAGGAGGGAGGTGCTAAGAATGGAAAATAAAAACAGCGCATTCAAGGAGTACTTCTCACCTATACTGGTACTCGTAATAATCTGCTTCGTTGTAACGTTCCTGCTCGCGTTCGTGTACGGCATCACCAAGCCTATCATCGACGAGAACACTGCGAAGGCTGCAAGTGAGGCAAGAATGGAGCTGCTGCCTGATGCGGATAATTTCTCAGACAGCGGAGCTGACCTCTTCGTACTCGAGGACGGCAAGGTATTCGCGGTCGACTGCTTCACAGCTGACAACGGAGCCGGCATGGTAGTAACAGTCAAGTCCAATTCCTACGGCGGTCTTCTGACAGCTATGGTCGGAATCGACAAGGACGGAGCTATCTCGGGTGTCAAGGTCACAGAGCACGCCGACACACCGGGTGTAGGAACCAAGGCACAGGTACCTGCTCACCTCGACCAGTACAAGGGCCACACAGAGCTCGGCAGCGATACCATCAAGGCACATGCCGATGACATCGTCGAGGTAACAGGAGCTTCCGTATCATCCGGAGCTATCCATAAGGCTGTATACTGCGCGCTTGAGCAGTACAAGGCGATGGGAGGTGTAAAATAATGGAAAAGAAAAGCAAACTGGCGATACTGACCAACGGTATCATCAAGGAGAACCCTACGCTGGTACTCCTCCTCGGAACATGTCCGTTCCTCGCTACATCCTCATCACTGATCAATGCGCTGGGAATGGGCCTTTCGGCAACAGCTGTACTGATTTGTTCCAACATCGTAATCTCGATGCTTCGTAAGGTCATTCCTGACAAGGTCAGGATCCCTTGCTACATCGTAGTTATCGCGGGCTTCGTAACACTCGTTCAGTTCGTTCTCCAGGCTTACGCGCCTGAGATCAACAAGGCTCTGGGCGTATTCATCCCGCTGATCGTAGTTAACTGCATCATCCTCGGAAGAGCCGAGGCATTCGCGAACAAGAACACAGTGATCGATTCCATGTTCGACGGTATCGGAATGGGACTCGGATTCACTCTCGCTCTCGCATGCATGGGAGCTATAAGAGAATTCTTCGGGACAGGCTGCCTGCTCGGCTTCACCATCATCCCGAATTTCTCGATCGGATTCTTCAACCTGCCTCCTGGCGGATTCTTCGTATTCGGAGTTCTGATCGCCATCAGGCAGGCTGCCACACAGGGCAAGGCCCTCAAGGCAATGGGCTTCAGCTGCGGACTCTGCCCGATGTACAATTCGTGCAACACAGCAGAGGCTAATGAAGAGGTCGCTGCAGAGAAGGCAGCCAAGGCTGCTGCAACAGTATAGGAAAGGAGGACAAGCTTAAATGGTAAACCTTATAGTAATCTTTATGGCGATAGTCCTCGTTAACAACTTCGTACTGTCGCAGTTCCTGGGTATCTGCTCCTTCCTGGGCGTATCCAACAAGATGAGTTCTTCGGTCGGTATGGGCGGCGCGGTAGTATTCGTAATGGTTATCGCGGAGCTCGTTACCTGGCCTGTAATGCAGGTTCTCAACAAATTTGATATCGGATACCTGCAGACAGTAGTATTCATCCTCGTTATCGCGGCGCTCGTACAGTTCGTAGAGATGTTCATGAAGAAATACCTGCCGGCCCTTCAGAAGGCTCTCGGTATCTTCCTCCCGCTGATCACTACAAACTGCGCTATTCTCGGTGCTACGATCAATGCAATCAGTTATGGCTATTCATACATTGAGTCCATCGTATACGCGTTCGGAGCGGGCGTAGGCTACATGGTAGCTATGGTCCTATTCGCAGGCATCCGTGAGGAAAAGCTCAACAACCTCGATGGCGTTCCTGTTCCTTTCCAGGGAGTAGGCATCATCCTCGTTTCGGCTTCCATCATGGCTCTGTCGTTCATGGGCTTCACCGGTATGTTCCAGTAAGGAGGTGTAGTAATGAGTGGAGTTATGACACCTGTAATCTTAGTAGCGTTTATCGGACTCATCTGTGCGGGACTGCTGGTCTTCGCGTCCAAGGTGTTCCATGTTGCTGTAGATGAGAGAGTCACACAGGTAAGAGAGGTGCTGCCGGGCGCTAACTGCGGCGGCTGCGGATTCGCCGGATGTGACGACTACGCTTCCAATCTGGTAGGAGACGAAAGCATCCCTTGTACAAAGTGTTCCCCTGGCGGCGCGGATGTAGCTGCAAAGATCGCCGAGATCCTCGGAAGATCAGCTGGAGCGACTGAGCCTCAGGTAGCACAGGTAATGTGCAACGGCGTATGCGAAGCATCAAAGAAGGATCACGACTGGCAGGGCATGAGCTCCTGCAAGGGCGCAAAAGGCTGGTTCTCCTCGCCTAATGCCTGCATGTACGGATGCATAGGCCTCGGAGACTGTGTCAAAGAGTGCCAGTTCGACGCTATCGGCATCGTAGACGGTGTGGCAAGAGTCAACAGAGAGAACTGTGTGGCATGCGGAGCATGCGCAAATGCCTGCCCTCAGAAGATCATCAAGCTCGTACCGAAGAAAAATATGGTACACGTACTGTGCTCATCCACAGATAAGGGCGCTGTAGCCCGCAAGAACTGCAGCAATGCCTGCATCGGCTGCATGAAGTGCACCAAGGTCTGCAAGTTCGAGGCGATCACAGTCGAGGACAACCTTGCAAGGATCGATCCTGCAAAGTGCAAATCCTGCGGACTCTGCGCTATCGAGTGTCCGACCGGAGCTATCAACAGCTTCCGCAAGCTTCCTAAGAAAAAGGCTGCTCCTGCAGCTCCAAAGCTGACACCGGAGCAGATCGAGGCCCTCAAAGCCAAAAAAGCCGCCGAAAAAGCAGCCGCAGCTGCAAAGGCATAAACGCAGACAAGCAATGAGTCAAAGGAGACGGTTCTCCTTGACTCATTCTCACAGGAGTAATTTGCGATCAACGGCTTGATCAACAAAACATAAATCCGGAGCATGATATCCTGGGATTATCTCAGTTATCCAGCTCCGGATTTTTCATTCACAGTTACTGGTAATGTAAAAAATGGAGAAATTGCAGGTTCTACATTACTAATAGCGGCAATGGTTAATGTATAAACTGTAAATTTCTAGAATTTACATTACCAATAAACTCATGTGGTAATGTAAAAATTACAAAACCGGAAGTATTACATTACCATTGGTAATGTAAATACAGGTGATTCGAAAAAATTACATTAACAGAAGAATATAGAATCACTCATTCAGGTCGCAATCATCTTCACTTTCAGAATCTTCAGTACTTCCATTACCGAAGGCATTTGCCGTCAGCTTACGGGAAACTCTCTTAAGAACCTTTTCCGTAAAGAATACAGCAGCTGTACCTACTACAGCAGCCTCATAGAATCCGATTCCGATAGCGAGACCTATACAGGCTGATGCCCAGAGGCCTGCGGCAGTCGTAAGACCGGAAATGTGGTTCTGGCGGGTCACGATAATGGATCCGGCTCCGAGGAAGCCGATTCCTGAAACAACCTGTGCTACAGTACGTGTTACATCCGCGCCATAGATCTCAGCAGCAAACTGTCCTGTAGCCATAGCAAGAGTGGCTCCGAGACAGACAAGAATATGAGTCCTGAACCCCGCGGTCGAGCCGTGAGAGCCGCGCTCATAACCAATAATACCGGCACACACGATCGCGAGCAGTGTCCGGACGGTGATACTTATCAAAGAAGGCTCCATGAGCCATGGGAAACGTTCAATAAGCATTAGCTAATACCTCATATTGAAAATATATATCTGATTACAATTCAGAAAACGCCGAAAACGCCGAAAACGCAGTCGGGAAACAGCGTCGGACGCTGTACTGTACAGACAGAATATATTATTATTTTAGTAATCTGAAATCCAAATAGCAAGTGTGCCTGCTGACAGCTATCGCGGTGCTGCAATTCAGCACGCGGCCAGGGGCAGACAGCAGACATTGCGGCCGAATTGTAACATCGCGGCCGGCAGGAGTTTTCAGTATCTATGTAGAGCGTTAATTATATACAGGGAGGAATGTCAAATGCATGAACTGACACGACTGATCAGAGACGATATGAAGCCGGCTCTGGGAGTGACTGAGCCGGGAGCGATAGCATTTGCCGTCGCTAAGGCGAAATCCTATATTAATAACGGAGCGGTAAACAGCGAAGCAGTAAATAACAAATCCGAAAACAGCGGAAAGGATGAGGAGAGCCTGAAACAGATCAGGGTCATACTCAACAGCGGAATGTACAAAAACGCGTTTTCATGCGGTATACCGGGCAGTTCTCAGGTTGGGAGCGCGTATGCCGCAGCTCTGGGTTATATAGCCGGCGATGCGGATAAAGGGCTCGAATCCCTTGCCGGAGTCAGACCGTCAGATAACGAGGCAGCACAAAAGCTGATATCTGCCGGAAAGGTGAAGATCGAGCTTGGCGAAATTACGAGCCGCATATTCATCGAAGCGACAGTAGAAACTGATTCTGATAAAGCCGTAGTCACAATCAAAGATTCACACACGAACATCACATGCATAGAGGTAAACGGAGAAATAGTTTACGGAAGCAAAGCCGGGAGTGAGGCAGGCCGGAAGGACGGATACTGCGCTGAACCCGGTACAACAGGCGCGGATGATCCTGCCGCCCCGGTCAAGCTGATCCATACCTACACACTTGCCGGCCTTGTTGAATATGCCGAATCAGTAGACATAAACGAAATAGAATTTATCAAAGCCGCATATGACACAAACAGGGAGCTGTTCAAGGCGGGACTGGACAGCAGCAAAACGACCTTTGCGAAGCACCTGCTGGCTGCGAACGGCGGACAGATCATTTCCGCAGATGAGCAAAAAACAGCGTCGCTCCTCTGCAATGCAGCGATTGAGGCGCGCGTCATAGGTCTTGACAAGCCGGCGATGAGCATCACCGGGTCCGGAGCGCATGGCATCATCGCGACCATGCCTCTATACGCGGCATACAAGGTAAACGGATACAGCGAGGAGCAGCTGATCAGAGCAACAGCCTTAAGCTATCTGATCTGCACATATATCAAAGAGTATTCGGGAAAGCTCTCGGCGTTCTGCGGATGCGCGATAGCAGCAGGAACGGGGATGGCATGCGCTCTCGTATGGCTCCGGGGCGGAACGGTAGAAATGATGGATCACACCATAAGCAATATGGCGAGCAGCATTACGGGCATGATCTGCGACGGCGGAAATCAGGGCTGCACTATGAAGGGCATCGCTGCAGTCGACGCGGCATATCAGTCGGTAAGACTTGCGATGGATGGAGTGTATATTTTCAGTGAGCATGGGATAAATGGCAGAACTCCTGAAGAAACAATGCGAAATATGGGATTGATCGCTTCTCCGGGCATGACAGCTACCGAAAAAACAATCGTGCAGATTTTCGATAACAAGCGTTAAAAATATTAAACCATATGGTATACTGTTTTTCAGACATAGTATCGGGACCGGAGCAAAATTTAAAAAGTATAACATTAGCTTAAAAACGCGAACCGGGCCGGCGGAGATATCCTGCATGAGCTTTTCCAAAGAGTATGGCAAAAATCGATCCAAGCAACAGCAATACAGCAATCAGCGAAATAATCGGAAGCACTGCTGAATCGGAGAGCGGTCATCTGACAGCATATATGACTCCTCTCGGAGCCTGGGCTCTTTCGGTGGGCACTGCGATCGGCTGGGGCTCAATGTTCGTTACGAGCAACACCTATCTCATGCAGGCCGGTCCTCTCGGCACCGCCACGGGCATGATAATTGGGGCTCTGATAATGCTGGTCATAAGCCGCAACTATCATTACATGATAAACGCCTTCCCGGACGCAGGCGGAGCATATACCTATGCCAAGGAAGTGTTCGGATACGACCACGGCTTCGTCACAGCCTGGTTCCTGGCCCTTACATATCTTTCTATATTCTGGGCAAACGTGACATCGCTGCCGCTCTTTTCAAGATATTTCTTCGGGGATATATTCAAGACCGGTTATATGTACACCCTCTTCGGCTCCTACGATGTTTATCTCGGCGAAGTCCTGCTCTCTATAGCCGCGATCGGCGTATTCGCTGCATTGAGCATCATGAGCAAGAGACTTTCCATAGGGATACTGACGGGATCGGTCTTGCTCTTCTCCGTCGTGATAGTCATCATCACTATCGTTTCCATGAGCAGAATGGGGACATTCAACCGCTCATTCAACCCGGCTTTTGTACCTGACAGCAGCGAGATATCCCAGATCATCAGGATAGCGAGCATATCTCCGTGGGCATTCATAGGCTTCGAAAACATTTCTCATTCAACAGAGGAATTCAAATTCCAACGAGGCAGGAGCTTTCGCATACTCGCGCTTGCGGTTATCGCTTCAACGGCGCTGTACATAATGATCACAGTGCTTTCGGTGACTGCGTATCCGGCGGAATACGATACCTGGTTCGACTACATCCGCAATCACGGCAATCTGACGGGTCTCAGAGGCCTGCCGGCATTCTACGCCGCCAATTACTATATGGGCAATACGGGAGTCCACCTCCTGATGCTTGCGCTGCTCGCGATCATCGTATCCAGTCTGATCGGAAACACCCTCGCGATGAGCAGGCTGATGTATGCGATGGCGCGTGACAGCATACTCCCGACAAGGTACGCAAAACTGAACAAGGACGGGAATCCTGAGAGAGCGATACTGCTCATGGCGGGGATTTCCGCGCTCATACCTTTCATAGGCAGGACGGCCGTCGGCTGGATAGTCGATGTAACCACTATAGGCGCGACCATAGTATACGCCATAGTTTCCGCGACCTGCTGCAAGCTGGCCGCCAGGAGAAATGATAAACGCGACAGATCGTTCGGTATCGCAGGGCTCATAATGATGTCGATATTTCTGCTGATACTGCTCGTGCCGTCAATACTCGGAACAGGCGATCTGGCATCGGAAACATACTTCCTCTTCACCGTCTGGGCTATGCTTGGATTCATATATTTCAGATCAATACTCAGGCGTGACACAAAGAGGAGATTCGGACGCACTGTCGTTGTCTGGACGGCGCTTCTGGGAATGATCATGTTCACCACTCTGGTGTGGATGAGCGAGGAATCGATAACATCGCTCGAGTCGAGCATTTCCAATGTAAGGGGCGTATATGTAGATAAGATGGTCAAGGATGCCCGGATCATAGATGCCCTCCGGACGGGCGATACCTGGAGCGAGGTAGAGCAGAGGACGAACGAAAAATCTCTCAGGATCGCGCTCGAAAACCAAAAATTCGAGCAGGAGCTGAACCGCGTGCGTTCAGCCAACAGCCGCCGTATGCGGACAGTATTCATACTGCTTCTGCTGTCTATCGGCGCATTGCTCAACAACTACTCTGTTGTTATCAAGCGTGCTGACCGAAATGAGGCCGCCCTCGGCGCGGAACGGGAACGAGCCGGAACGGATGCGCTTACCGGTGTCAAAAACAAGCTCAGATTCAATGAGCTCGAAGCAAATGCGGATCAAAAGATCAAAGATGGTATATGCGAGGACTTTTCGGTCGTAGTTGCCGATCTGAACGGACTCAAATATGTAAACGACCATTTCGGACATAAGGCCGGTGATGACTATATAAGGGCAGCATGCAAGATGATATGCGAGGTGTTCGATCACAGTCCTGTCTACAGGATAGGCGGAGACGAATTCGTCGCGATACTCAAGGGACAGGACCATGACAGGAGACACGAGCTCATGGCGGTTCTCGACAGCAGATCCGCCAAGAATATAGGCTCTGACAAAGGACCGGTCATAGCCTGCGGACTCTCGGATTATATGAGGGAAGAGGACGAGGATTTCAGGACCGTATTCAACAGAGCGGACCATGCGATGTACATAAGAAAAGATCAGCTCAAGGAAATGGGCTCCAAATCCAGATAGCCTGCATACAGATTTCAGCAGGCGCTGCGATTCAGCCCGTAACCGCTCAGCCGTGATATGAGCAAATACAAAAACAGGGGAACTGACTTGTTCAGCTCCCCTGATCTTTTTGTTATATGGAGATTACGCGCGCTTGTTATCCTCGATAAATCTGCGGATCTTTTTCGTTGTCGTCATGTCGAACGGACGCTTGCGGATGATGATGTGCGCGATATTCTTGAATCTCGGCTGCTTGTTATTGATCTTATCGACTTCCTTTTCAATAAGCTCATACACCTGATCATCGCTGTGATCCTCTCCCAGCGCTTTATCGACCTCTTCTTCACTGACCCTTATTGTAGCGCAAATACCGTTCCACGGAGTGGTCGGATCGGTGTCTGCGCCCCATACCATGCACTCCTCGATATACTTGTTCGACAGCAGATAGCCTTCAAGCTCTTCAGGGAATACGTTCTTGCCGTTTCCGGTGATGATGATATTCTTTTGACGGCCGGTGATGAAGACATATTTGTCTCTGTCGAGATAACCGAGGTCGCCTGTATGGAACCAGCCCTCGCTGTCCAGCACTTCGGCAGTACGCTCTTCATCCTTGTAGTAGCCGAGCATTATAGTCGGTCCGCGGAAGCATATTTCTCCGATGCCGTTGTCGTCTTTGTTGATGATCTTGCACTCGGTGAACGGCAGCAGATGACCTGCGGAAGTGTTCTTCATGTATTTGCGCTTGTCAGGATTGAGAGCCACGATAGGCGAGCACTCTGTCAGGCCGTAGCCCTGTACCGCGCGGAATCCCAGTCCGCAAAAGAAATCGAGTATATCGCCGTCGATAGCTGCTCCGCCCGAAATAATGGTGCGCAGTCTGCCGCCGAAGATCTGCTTGATCTGCTCGCGCGCAGCTCTCGGCAGACGGAGTTTGATGCGCTTGCTCTCGCTCTGTTTGAGCAAAAATTTGAGCAGTATCTTGTCTTCGCCCTGCTCGCGAAGACCGCGTATGATCTTGTTGTAAAAATTCTCGATGATAACCGGCACAGCCAGCATGACGGTCGGCCTGATTTCCATTATGTCCTTGCGGATGTACTTGAGGCCTCGGCAAAACGCGATTGCGGCGCCGTCATAGACTCCGTCCAGGAACGTCGCCGTGCATTCGTAAGCGTGGTGCATAGGCAGAACGGAAAAGAGTATGTCGCCCTGGCCGGCGTCGAGCATCGTCTGGCAGAGTATAACATCCAGCACGAGATTGCGGTTGCTGAGCATTACACCCTTGGAAACTCCGGATGTTCCCGAAGTAAAGAGTATCGCGGCCAGATCTGTGTTGATGATCTGCGCGTCGAGATAGCATCTCTCGCCCGCGGCAAGCAGTCTGCGTCCCTCTCTGCGAAGCTTAGTCCAGGAGAGGTGAGAAGGATCATCAGGATCGTCCTCATCCATGTCAGCGTTGATGATGTACCTGAGCTGAGTATCACCGGCATTTTTGATGCTTATGAACTTTTCGTAGTATTTTTTGTTGACTGTTATGACAGCGCTGAGTTCACCCTTGATCGTGAGCTGATGCAGCTCGTCCTCGTTGAGCTCTCTGTCGAGAGGCACGACAACACCGACGCCGCCGGTGATCGCGAGATAGGATTCAGCCCACTCGACTGAGTTGCGGCCTATGACGCCTATGTGCTTGTCCCTGAGACCGAGCAGCTTGATCATCGCTGTTCCGAGAGCATTGACATCCGCCAGAGCCTGCTTGAAAGAGATCTCTCTGAACGGCTCGTTGCTCTTGTATTTTTGCATGAAGAGAGGTGCGTCACCGTAAAGCTGCGCGCTCTGGTTCAGCATGTCCTTGATGTCAGTGACCGCGTGCTTGTCGCGGTACATGTAACGCTTGTCCTTTGAATCTCTGACCTCGTCGAGCATGTGCTGGATGACCTCGCGCTCACGCCTTTTGAGGTTCCTGTATTCGGCTTCTGTATATGATCTGCCCATAGCTTGAGCCTCCTGTTTATCCAATACCATAATTTGTTCGCGGCAGTGCCGTATGTTCAACAGATAGTATTCTGTCGAAGGTGCCTGCCACCGCCGAACATTATATCATAGTGATGCGCAATATTGTATAAATTGTTGTTTACAATTTTGTCCTCAGCCGCTTGATATGCAGAGAATTCTGGCTGAATTGCAATAATTGCTGCGGCGATTTGTGCGGCCGGCTTATTGACCGAAAAGCTTCTCGATTATAAAATGTACATTAGTAAAAAATGGGATCAGAGAGATCGATACAAAAAGGAGACATGATTATGTATGATGTTGCGATTATAGGAACGGGTCCGGCGGGACTCTCGGCAGCGCTGACTCTCAAGCTGCACAACAAGGAAATAGTATGGTTCGGCTCCAGGCTGCTGAGCGATAAGGTCGGCAAGTCCGAAAAGATCGCCAATTACCCGGGCGTACCGATGGTCACGGGTGAAGATCTGAACAAAGCTTTTGCCGATCAGGCGGAGCAAATGGATATTGAGATTACCGACAAGAGGGTGACAAATATCGCCGACATGGGAACTCATTATATGATACTCGCCGAAAACGACATGTACGAGGCAAAGACCGTCCTCTTTGCTGCTGGAATAGCTGCCGCTAAGGGCATGCCGGGAGAAGAGGAATACCTCGGCCGCGGCGTGAGCTACTGCGCGACATGCGACGGATTCCTTTATAAGGGCAAGGACATCGCCGTCTACTGCACAGATTCGCGCATGGAGCACGATATCAAATACCTTGAAGAGATCGCGAATAAGCTGTATATCTATACCGGCTTCGGATACAAGACCGATGCTGAGAATGCCGAAGTCCTGACCAAGCCTATCAAAAAGATCAACGGCGAGGCCAAGGTCACAGGCATCGAGGTGGCTGACGGCAGAGAACTCGATGTGGCCGGAGTATTCGTGCTTAGAAGCGCTATCGCTCCGACGACTGTCCTGTCCGGACTCGAGACTGACGGTCCTCATATCGTCGTCAACAGAAACCAGGAGACCAACTACAAGGGCTGCTATGCCGCCGGCGACTGCACCGGCAGACCTTATCAGATCGCCAAGGCTGTAGGCGAGGGAAATGTTGCAGCGCACAACATACTCGAGTATCTGAACAATGCGGAGTAAATTACAGGAAATAATTAATACAGGTAAGACCAGATGAAAATAGAAAATCAGGCAATGATGTTTGCGTTTCTCAGCCGCGCGGCGATACAGGCTAAGGGCGAAGAAGGCCGCGCTGCCATACAGACAGGAATGAAGAGATACGGCAGAGAGCGCGGAGTCAGGATGGCTGCAAGAGCACGGGCAAACGGCGATCCGGTCGATCTCTGGACGGATCAGGCGTATGGAGAATGGAAGCCGGACTACCCCGGACAGATGGAATTCGGCACCCTCAGAAACGAGCCGACCTTCAGGACATATATTTCCAAATGCGCATGGTGCGAGGCCTGGAAAAAGAACGATATACTCGAATACGGCCGCGAATACTGCGTTAATGTGGATGCTGCCGTATACGAAGGCTTCGGCTGCGGCGCTGTCTGCACTCCTGTGACTACGGCGATGAGCTGGGGCGGGGAGCGCTGTGAATTCGACTGGGGCAAGCCCCTGAGCGAAGAGGATGCCGCCAAGCTGACCGCAAAAAAAGCCGAGCTCGGAGACAGCGCGATGCGCGATTTCGACTATCACACAGCCCATATCTACTATTCGGTAAGCGATGAGATCCGCAAGGCATTTCCGGAAGAGGCAGAGTCTATAATAAAAAAGGCAGTTGATGACTATACGCAGCGTTACGGATCAGAGGATATGAAAATAATCGCTGAATACGCTGATGAGAGCTTTTAGCTGTCATGACATACATGTCAAAAATAACAGGAAGCAGCTGACCAGCTGCATGCGTTAAGCTGTATTTTCGTACAGGAGGAGATCTGAAAATGAAATTCGGAGTAATTGGATTTGGCAATATGGGCGGAGCTATCGTAAGAGGCGCTCTTGCAAAGGGGACACTTAAAAAAGAGGACATCAATGTATTTGATATCCTGGATATAAGAAATGAAGAGGCTGCAGAGCTCGGTCTGCACGTATCTGCGAATGACGAGCAGCTCTGCGCGGAGTCGGATATCGTGCTGCTGGCGGTAAAGCCCCAGCAGATGGAGGAGGCTCTCGGTATGTGCGGCAAAGCCCTCGCCGGCAAGGCAATGATGTCCATCGTTGCCGGCGTCACGATAGAGAGACTGCAGAACGCTATCAGCGGCGATAAGCCGAGGATACTCAGGCTGCTTCCGAATACACCAGCCATGGTATTTGAAGGCGCGTTCGGACTCTGCAAAGAGACTGATTTCAGTGAAGAGGAGAAGCAGTTCGCGGTCGGACTGTTTGAGTCTATCGGCATAGTCGAGTGGGTCAAGGAATATGATATCGACGCGATCTGCGGACTGTCCGGCGGCGGTCCCGCCTATGCCGCTATGTTTATCGAAGCCCTTGCCGACGGAGGCGTCAAGCAGGGACTGACCAGACCCGTCGCCATGAAGATGGCCGCCCAGACCGTCCTCGGAACAGCAAAAATGATACTCGAAACAGGCATGCATCCCGGACAGGTCAAGGACATGGTATCCTCGCCGGCCGGAACGACCATCGAAGGAGTAGAAGCGCTCGAAAAGGGCGGGATGAGATATGCAGTGATGAAGGCGGTAGTGGATGCGACGGACCGATCCCGCTCCCTCTGACTTGTCTTTTTTGTCCGCAGCTTTGTCAGCAGCGCTGTTCTGCGCTGCTTACCCGCTATAGGCAGGCTCCGCTGCTCACCTGCTGCAGCAGGCTGCGCTGCCCGGCCCCGGGAGGGGCCTTTTTTGATGCGCTTTTTTGTATGAGATGCGGCATTTTTTGAATGAAAATCGACAATAGACGAATGCGTTTTTGGGATCGAGATCCTGCAGGCCTTGCAATCAGCTGTGTTCAGCTGCTCTGCAGGGCTGTTTGACTGAAAGCCTTCGAAGATTTACTCTGCGCTCAGGAGCAGCTCTTAAAAACTATAGCTAAGATGCCTGCCGGAGCGACCAGTTGACCGGCGAGGCAGGCGAGGATGATGCAGCTTAGAAGAGAAAGGAGATGCGCTATGAAACTATTTACACAGTACAGAAGCATGCGATCGGAAGCGAAGGCGGATACGATTGCGAACACTGACGCGAACGTGAAGGCGAATATGTACGATAAGGTGAATGTGAGGGCTAACAATGCGGATCCGCGGATACAAAGGATATGTGCGATGCTGATTGCGTTCGCTGTGATCATATCGATGATGCCGGCACTGTGCTTTGCAGAGGCGATAGACAGTGACGATCCGGTAGAGAATGAATCCACAGATACAGCAACGATTTATGTGGGAAAAGAGCTGAGCGTGAGCCAGGACGGACAGTTTCCAAGCGTTACTGATTTTAAATACAAGCTTCAGGCCGAAAGAGCCTGGACAAGCTCTAATGAGCTTGCCCAAAAGCATGGCGAGGAAATAGCCCCGGATCGCATGCCGATGCCGACTGAGGACGGCAGTGCTCACAGAAGCATACAGAATAGCGGCTCGGTATCAGCGATCACGATCGGCAATTTTCAGGATTACGATGACGTAGACGCGCAGGACACTCAGAAGAAAAAATTCAGATACACGCCTGTAAGCATTACATTCAATAAGCCGGGCTACTATCTGTATAAACTGACAGAGGATGGCTCGGTACCGAATATTCCGGGGATGGATTATGACGAACACAGCTACTATGTCGCTGTATATGTCTGCAGCAAGACTGATCAGAGTGGCAATACCGAGGACGGCGTCTATGTCCACAACATCACCTCGTACAGGAACGCAAAAGAGGACGAGGAGATCAAGCCGGATCTCAGCGAAATAGACAGCGTCAGCGATGTGAATGGTACAAACATCACAGCTGCTCTCGAAAACAACGCCGAAAACCTCGGCAAGGTCGGTATCTCCGGCATTGATCCAAGACCGAAAAATGAGATCGGGATCGAGTACGGGCCGAATAAGCTGGACGCGTTCAGGTTCTTCACCGAGTTTACGACTCAGGATATTGTCATCAAAAACAGGGTCACCGGAAATCTCGGAGATAAGAGCAAAAAATTCGAATACACAGTAAGCCTTACAGGGCTCGAACCTGATAGACGTTATACTACGGATCAGGCTGCGCAGTTCATTAGCCCTGCTCTCAGAACAAAGGGATCTGTGGAGATAAGTCAGGAAAACGGCGATAAGGGATCCTATTCATCCATAGGCAGATCATTCACATCCAATGATGATGGAGAACTCAGCTTCAAACTGAAGCTTGCGAGCGGAGGCGTGCTGGTCCTCAACGCGCTCCCTGCCGGCGCGAAATATACGATCGAGCAGGGTCCGGCAGATCATATAGCGTCATACGAGATGACATCGACAGCAGGATCGCCGCAGATCATAGCAGCGTCAAAGAACAATGAGCACACTGATCTGAGCCTGTCCACCGAGGAGGAGACCATCGACAGGGCTGATGAAACAGTGGTCATAAGCTTCCGCAATCACAGAGACCTTGTGACTCCGACAGGTCTTCCATATCATGGAGATCTCGCGTATGTAATGACTGCGATTCTGATGGCAGCTGTAATACTCTCCGTATTCGGCATCAGAAGACGCCGCCGCGGAGAGCAGTAGATCTGCGACGCGGAGGCGCGGCATGAAGAGCTGCAGGGAAACATGCCTCAGCATCGCGTACAGCATACTGAGGCATGTACAGGCTCTGATGGTACTAATAGTACTGATTTTTACCGTCCTGGCGATACAGGATATGTACGCTGTGTCGGATGCCGGCCGAATACCCGGCGGGTTCTGCGGCTTGGACGAACTGAAGGAGCGCAATACCGATGTCGTCGCCTGGATCCGTATGGACGGCACGCACATAGATTATCCGGTCGTCAG
>JAFRGH010000168.1 GCA_017433945.1 Mogibacterium sp.
ATATATATGCCCACTATTTTATACACCTGCAGAGTCCCATATTCAAGAAAAAACAAATGACAATGTGAATCTTCTCTTTGCCTGAAGTTACAATTCAGCTAATAGATACTCAAACCACTGTTTGGTCACGGTTAGTACGCGGTTTTTGTCTGTCAACCGTGACCGGAATCAGAAATGCATAAAAACCAAATTGCATGCAACACTTCCCGTATTTTCAGATACTATATATATGAGAGCGCTCACATGGATGAATGAGGTGACCGACGTGAACACCAGATCAGAGATGAACAGCACATCAAGAGAAATCACTGCCTCGCTGGCATCAAAGGCGGCAAAGGGCGACAGGAACGCTTTTTGCGAATTGTACGGTCGGTATAAGGACCGGCTCTACCGCTATGCTCTTTACAAGCTGCGCGATCCTCATATGGCTGAAGATGCTGTGTCAGAGACAGTACTTGCTGCCTGGAAAGGAATCGAGAAGCTTAAGAGCGAAACTGCATTCGGAACATGGATATACAGGATACTCAGCAACCGATGCAATACAATGCTTGCAGATGAAATACAGCAGCGCAGTAATCTGGAGAATATCTATCGGGAAACGATTGCTGCCAATGCATCCGTAACAATCAGCAGCGGTGCCGGGCACAGCATCGCAGGCTCAGGCATGAGCGACAGCACCGGCAGAAATGAGGATCCGGCTCTCTCGATAGAGCTGCGGCAGGCGCTGGATATGCTCAGCGATGAAAACAGGCAGATAGTGCTGCTATCGGTCGTTGCCGATCTCAACAGCACGGAAATCGCAGAAATAACAGGACTCAATGCAAACACTGTGAGGTCCAGGCTGGCACGCAGCCTCGCGCAGATGCGCGAGTTTCTCAGCTGATAAACGAGTCAATGGGGACGGTTCTTTTGACTCATATCTGACGATTATCAGCTGTTGTCCGAGGGCTTTGCCTGATCAGCAGAACGGAGTAATAAAATGAGCGAGAATAAAATGAGCGAGATCAATAAGAATACAGATACAGATGCAAATGCTAATAATACTGTTGATTCAAACCTGACAGCGTATTCAGAAGCTGCTGAAAAACCCGGTACAACAAGTGATTCTGCAGTTAATTATGACTCAGACCATGAATATATAAAGAGCCTGTTTGACGCGGACGGCATCACTGCACCGGACTCTCTTTCGGAGGAAAACATATCGGCCCTGATCGGGGACATGACCGGAGATTTGACCGGGGAAATATCCGGAGCTGTATCTGAGTATATGCCGCAGGAGCACGAGGCCAGCCACCCTGGTCACTCAGGCGAGCCGGCAGGCAATCGGTCAGGTGATCGGTCAGGAGCAGACAGTACCGCGGGAAAACCGGAACGCGTAAAACGCCGGCAGCGTATTAGTCCTGCCGTGAAGAGGCGTATTATGGCAGTCGCGGCATGCTTTATAATAGCTGCCATATCGATCCCGCTTGTAAACGCCATACTGACCTCTGCTCCCGATACTTCCCTTGTCGACGGCGAGCTTCGGACATTCGACAGCTACGGCCAGATCAAAAGACTTGTCAGGAGCATGGAAAAGGAAAGCGGGATCGACGGCGGAGGCGGCATACGCATTCTCAACCTCGGCAGAGATGATGAAACTATGGATATAATGACCGAGGATGCCGTCGGGGATGCGGCCGGCGAATCCGCAGCAGAAGCGGAATCATTTGACTCTGCCGTTCCAAACGGGCTCGTATCCGAAGCCCCGGCAGGCGAATTCCATTCCTCAACCTACCTTCAGGTCGATGAGGTCGATGAAGCAGATATAGTAAAGACTGACGGCAAGTACATTTACTATGTGACAGACCGCGAGGAAGTGGTCATCCTGGCCGCAAACAAAGGCAAGACCAGGCAGATCGCCCGCATAGGGAGCAGCGGCATCGAGAACTATATCCATGACATCTATCTCAAAGGCGACACCCTGGTCACGATCGGCCGTACATACAGCGGCGACGAGGGTTCGACAGCAATCGTTACATACGATATCAGCGACCGCAGCCGCCCGGAAATGATCCGTGAATTCCGCCAGTCCGGTGAAATAGTTTCGAGCCGCATGGTCGGCAGCTGTGTCTACCTCGTTACTACTGAATATGTGCGCAGCAGCGGCAGCATTATCCCTAAATGCACGGTCGGCACAGACTACACAGATATACCGGCCCGGGATATCAGATGCATGCCTGAGCCTCAGTCACCATCATATGTGATACTGAGCTCTGTGGATATCGCGTCCGGCGAGACCGTCAATTCAAAGACCTGCGCAGTATTCGGCGCAACGGACAGCATTTACTGCAACGATCACAATCTGTATACCGCATCATCCGAATACAATCCAGGCAAAAACAGCTGGTATACCCGCATCGTAAGGGCGAGCATCGACGGCCTCAAAATCAGCTTCAACGCGACAGCAACAGTCCGCGGGAACATACTGAACCAGTTCTCGATGGATGAATACAAAGGATATTTTCGGATAGCGACGACATCGCAGCGTGACGGTATGGACGTCAACAATCTCTTCGTGCTGGACGAAAAGCTCCGTGTCACAGGAGAAATAAGCGGTTTCGCCCGCAACGAGAGCATCAAATCCGTAAGGTTCATGGGCGACACGGCATACGTCATCACGTACCAGGCGATCGATCCGCTGTTTGTCATAGACCTCAGCCGCGCTGATGATCCGAGGATACTCGGCGAAGTCAAGATCGACGGCTTCTCCAGTCTGCTTGTACCGATAGGCAGAAATAAGCTTCTCGGCATCGGCTATGCGACAGGCGACAACGGCTACGGCGGAGAATACGCAGCCGGTCTCAAACTGGCCCTCTTCGATACAAGCGATCCGGCAGAACCAAAGGTAATTGACAGCAAGGAATTCGAAAACATGGACAGTCCCGCGCAGAATAGTCATCTTGCTCTCACTGTCAATTCCGAAAAAGGATACTACGCGATACCATACTGGATCGATCACTACGATGATTTTGCAGTCGCAGAACCTGACGACATACCGATTGCAGATTCAGAAGATCCAGAAGATGCAGAAGATGCCTATGAAGCGGAGAATCAGTATGAGGGCGGAGTCCTGGTATTCTCTGCCGGAGACAGGCTTGAGATAAATGATCAGCATAAGCTCGGGACAGATCAGCTATCCAGATGCGTATATATAGGAGATTATATCTATGCAATGGATCATGAAGGCAACGCGTACAGCTTCAGACTGAAGCTCCGGTAAAAAGGTTTCACACTCATCAGGCAGATTTTCGATCATCGGAAGATACTCTGCTAATCTGCCGCTCACGACATAAAAACTGCTGCGGCGCGGCCTGTCCATCAGGTCTGCCCGCAGCAGTGATCATTTTTATATCAGCAGCTATGCTCTATGCTTTGCGTTCCGGCCATCCTTTGTATTCAAGGCACAGCATGGTCAGATCGTCGAATGCCGGCTCGCCGTTTTCAAACGCATTTACAGCTTTGTCCATACTATCGATTATTTCTTTTGGCGAGCTGTCTTTACAGACATTCAGAGTTTCCACGATCCTGTCCATTCCAAAGAACTGCTTATCCGTATCCTGCGCCTCAGGCAACCCATCCGTATACACGAACAGCTTCCAACCGGGCTTTACCTGCAGATTGTAATTGATATACTTCATTCCATCCATGCCGCCGACTACGAATCCGTGCTTATCCTTCATTACCTCAAAATCACCATCAGAATCCTTGAGCACCGGGAACTCATGTCCGGCGTTGGACGCTACAAGATGCCCCGTCTTAAGATTTAATATTCCGAGCCATACCGTTACGAACATCTCCTCTGAATTGCTGCGGCACGCCTGTTCGTTTACAGCTTCCAGGGCCTCGGCAGGATTTGCTCCGGCAAGCACCTGATTCTTAATCATTATCTTGGATACCATCATGAACAGCGCGGCCGGTATGCCTTTTCCGGAGACGTCGGCAATGACGATACCAAGATGATCCGAATCTATGAAGAAGAAATCATAGAAATCTCCTCCTACCTCTTTGGCAGGCGTCATCGACGCGTAGACGTCAAACACTTTCCGTTCCGGAAAAGCCGGGAAGTTGCTCGGAAGCGCATTCCGTTGTATACGTCTTGCAAGGTCAAGCTCCGCTCCTATCCTTTCCTTTTCAGCTGTGATCATTGTGATGTCATCAACATACTCGCGTATCTGAACCTCCATCTGATCAATAGAGGCTGCAAGAGAACCGATCTCGTCTATGCTGCGGATAGTATCTGTGAGCTTTGCTGCTTCACCGTCATCCGGTCCCGCACCTTGTTCCGCGAACCTGCGTGCCTCAGCTTCTATACTGCGGACAGGCTCAATAATAGTACGTCTCAAAAATATGAATACTCCGACTGCCACAAGAGTCAGCATAGCCAGCATAAGCTTTAGTATACCTTCGATAAACACTCTTCGCGAGTCAT
>JAFRGH010000169.1 GCA_017433945.1 Mogibacterium sp.
GGCAGGATCAGCGGAACGAGTACGATTACCCAGCAGCTCTCACGAAATGTCTATCTTGCTGATATAAAGAGCCAGCGAAGCATCAGGCGTAAGATACTCGAGATGTACTATGCAGGCAGACTCGAGCACGCTCTCAGCAAGGAGGAGATAGTTGAGGCATATCTCAATACGATATACCTCGGTCACGGCTGCTATGGCGTCAATGCCGCAGCCAAGACATATTTCTCCAAAAGCGTCAAAAAGCTCAGCCTTGAGCAGTGCGCTGCTCTTGCAGCACTGCCTCAGGCGCCGGAAGACTATGCTCTGCTCAAATTCGCGGACGAAGTCGATACTATCAGCGAAGACGCCAAGATCGTGGCAAGAGATCCTGATACAATAATCACTAATGACACATCGCGCAGCAGGCGTGATCTGACGCTAAGGCTGATGCTTGATCAGGGCTACATCACACAGGCTGAGTATGACGAAAACGTCGATCAGTCCGTAAACTCGTTCATCAAGCCTACTATTACGACCGGCAACGGCAATTATTCATATTATCATGAATTCCTTGTCGATACAGTCATTCGTGACCTCATGAAAGAGTTTGACATGACGTATGAAGACGCCGAGAGAATGGTCTATACCAGAGGCCTGAGGATTTACTCTACAATGGACAGCACTGCTCAGAACGTGGTCGCAAAGGAATTCCAGGATGCGTCCAACTTCCCTTCTGTATCCGCGCTGTACAAGACTGACAGTAACGGCAATATGCTGAACAATGACGGGGATATTGCCCTGTACAAGTATGACAACGATTTTGACGAGGATGGGAACTTTACTCTCGGCGAGGACGAGGTAAAGCTGAACAGCGACGGATCCGCGACTATATTAAAGGGCAAGAAGCTCAATATCTATGAAACTCAGGTCGACGGAGGCACTGACTACAGCCTTGAGTTCAAGGATTACTACCGTGTGGTAGATGACAAGCTTTATTCAATACAGGGCGGATACATCAATATACCGTCAAGTTACAAATCTCAGGACGCGGACGGCAATCTGGTCGTGGATAAACAGTATTTTGACGAATACGGTGAATCCGTTCACAAGACTGACAACGGCCTGGTCTTCACTGAGAATGCCTATTCTCTCTCTTCGATGACTCTGCAGCCTCAGGGTGCGATGGTGATCGTCGAGAACGGCACAGGCAAGGTCAAGGCTATGGTCGGAGGCAGACAGTTCAAGGGACAGAAGCTCCTCAACAGAGCTCTCAACGCACGTCAGCCGGGATCGTCAATCAAGCCTCTTGCCGTATACGGAGCTGCCCTGCAAAAAAGCTACGAGCTTGCGGAAAAAGGCGAAAAATGGAAATTCATCAATTTTGAGATCGACAAGCAGGGAACCCGCGGATGGGGCGACTATGTAACCGTACACTCCTCTATCGAGGATGAAAGGACATATATCGAAGACAGGTACTGGCCGAACAACTATTCAAGGACATTTTCGGGCAAAAACACCTTCAAGACCGCGATACAAAAATCGATCAACACCTGCGCTGTCAAGCTGCAGCTTCAGGTCGGCAACGAGTTCTCGATGAACCAGCTCAAAAAGTTCGGAATTACTACGGCTATAGATGATGAGAGCCAGACATCGAATGACATGAACCCTGCCGCCCTCGCGCTCGGAGCTATGTGTGAGGGAGTCAAGCCTCTGGAGATGGCTCTTGCATATTCATCCTTCCCTGCCGGCGGACAGCTCAACTCGGCAATATGCTACACCAAGGTCGAGGACAGGAACGGAGATATTCTGCTCAAAGGAGAGTCCGAAAAGAGCGAAGCTCTGAACGAGGGTGTCGCCTTCATTATGACCGATGTGCTTGAATCGGTCGTAAAGGCAAACGGATACATACATCTTGATAAGGTCCAGGCCGGAGGCAAAACAGGTACTACAAATGACAAGTATGATCTGTGGTTCGACGGCTTTACCCCGTCATACTCCGCATCACTCTGGATCGGTACGGACCAGAACGTTGAGATCAGCTCTGAATCCTTCCAGACCGCTCAGTTCTGGGGCAGGATCATGAACCAGATACCTAAGGCGCTGACCGGTGATTATCCGAAACAGCCGTCGAACGTCATATCAAGATACGGAGAATACTTTACCGAGGGGACCGAGACAGGACTTACCTCCTGGAGCAGCGAGGATGAAAAGAAGAAACGCATAGCTGCCGCGCGTCAAAAATGGCAGTCTCAGAGGAAGAATCATAAAGTCTGGGTCGAGGAAAAAGGTCACTACGAGACAAGAGTCGTCTCACCTGAGACCTACAAGACCGAGTATTATGATGTGGAGGAAGAATACACAGATCCTGAGACAGGTGAAACCAAAACAAGAACCGTTACCAAAGAGAGACAGGTCATAGATAAGCCTGCAGTTACCGAAAAAGTATGGGTAGTAGACAAAAAAGCCCACTGGGAATATGAAAAAGGCTGGCGTGACGGAGACTTCCATTACGACGGAGACTGATTCGGGAAATGAGGCCGGAGCGTGGCTCCGGCCCTTTTTCGTATAAAAATTTGTATGAAAACACGACTGAAGCGTCGTTATTTTGTCGCATTTATGAAGAGTTTTATGATGCTTTTGTGATGGATTTATTCATGTTGACATCACAATTGCTAAATAGTAGAATTATTTCGTGGTTAGGCGTTATACGCTATTTTTAAGGAGGTATTTTATTATGGAACAAAGTAAAGGTCAATTTAATTCGAATTTCGGATTCCTTATGGCCGCACTTGGATCCGCAGTAGGTCTTGGTAACCTCTGGTCCTTCCCTTACAAGATGGGACTCGGCGGTGGATTCGCTTTCCTGCTTATCTACGTTATCCTGCTTGTAACTGTAGGTTATCCTCTGGTTCTCTCCGAGATCGCTATCGGACGTAAATCTCAAAAGGCTGCTATCGAGGCTTATTATGAGATTCACCCTGCA
>JAFRGH010000018.1 GCA_017433945.1 Mogibacterium sp.
AATACTGTGTTCCCTGCAGATTTTCCGGCAGGCACTCCATATCGGCTATCTTATCCTCGGTATCGTGAGCATAAATATATCCCTTGCCGTAGTCAAGCTCCTTCATCAGCTTCGTAGGAGCATTGCGTATGTGAAGCGGCACCGGCTCGGCTATATGCTTGTTCGCGTCGGCCGCGGCCGCCATATATGCCATTTCCATGGCATTGGATTTTGGCGCGAGAGCATTATATATCACAGCTTCTGTCAGATGCACGCTGCATTCGGGCATCCCTATCAGATGGCAGGCCTGAAATGCCGCCACCGAAAGCTCGAGAGCTCTCGGATCGGCGAGGCCAACATCCTCAGCCGCGAACCTCGTCACGCGCCTTGCTATATACATCGGATCCTCGCCCGATTCGAGCATTCGCGCGAGCCAGTAGACCGCCGCGTCCGCATCGGAATTTCTCATGGATTTGTGCAGAGCGGAAATAAGATTGTAGTGCTCCTCGCCCTGCTTGTCGTAGAGCAGCGATTTGCGCGATGTGCACTGCTCGAAGTCCTCTGTGGTGACCGTGATCACCTCGTGACCGTCAGACGGATCGCTGCTGTGCCGCGCATTGAGGACCATCATTTCAAGAGTCGAAAGAGCGGTCCTCGCGTCCCCGTTGGCAAAGGCCGACAGAGCCATGATCACATCCTCGCTTATCCTGACATCCTGATCGCCGAAGCCCCTCGGGTCGCTTATCGTACGCCGCACCAGCTCCGCGATATCTTCCTCTGCCAGCTGATGCAGGACAAACACCTTGCAGCGTGACAGCAAAGCGCCGTTGACCTCGAACGAAGGGTTCTCGGTGGTCGCGCCTATCAGCACTATGCTCCCTTTTTCAACGAAGGGCAGGAACGCGTCCTGCTGAGCCTTGTTGAATCTGTGTATCTCATCGATGAAGACTATAGTCCTCGCGCCGATGGATGTCATCCTGTCAGCCTGCTGCATCACATTGCGTATCTCCTTGATGCCGCTCGTGACAGCGCTGAATGTGATGAACTGCGCGTCTGTAGACGCCGCGATTATCTGAGCAAGAGTGGTCTTGCCCACACCCGGCGGCCCCCAGAATATCATGGATGACACATTGTCGCGCTCTATGAGATTACGGAGCACCTTGCCTTTTCCCACAAGGTGCTGCTGCCCCACGTATTCCTCCAGGGTCCGCGGCCGCATTCTTGCCGCAAGCGGCTGACTGTTATTGTTGTTTTCTGTTTCAAAAATGCTTATCTGATCCATTTCCTGATCCTGTTCAGGCCTGATTCCGGTCCCATGACCTGATCAGTTATGTCTCCTATCGTACGACTGCTGTCTCTGATCCCTTCCATCAGGATGGCCGGGACCTCCTTTACGAGCCTTGCGGCTTTTTTGTCCGAATACTTTACATTGTGCTCAAACAGCAGTGTGATCTTTCCATCACCCCTGTCGATTATCTCGAGCAGCAGGATCCTGCCCAGCTGACCCGAAGGATATTCCTTCGCTCTTGCCTCTATGCCGCTTTTGAGCGACGCGTTCTGATAGCTGATCCAAAAATCGTACGGAGTGTCGTTGTATCCGTAGACCCCTGACGCTGTCCTCTGGTGACGGTATCCCGCAAAGAACGCGGATCCGATCTTTGCCGCATTATCGGCGAAGCTCTTCTTAGGATCGCATTCCACGATAAGCGGTATTGAGGACGCGTACTGGCCGACGGAATTTTTCTCTTTATATCCCGAGCGGTTCATGGCTATCACACCGATGTAAAAGCGTTCCTTGCCGATCATGCGGCTGATCCACGCGCACACAGCTGTCGCGAAGAGGTTGTGTTCGGATGAACCGCCGTTCTTCACGTATTCCTTCAGGATCCCGGCCTCCTCATCGCTAAGCTCGTATTCTATCCAGTGCTTCTTTGCGGACAGCATAGGTTCCGGTGATACATATGTCTTCTGAGGCAGCTCCTTCTTCTGTGCCTCAAAGAATTCCATATCCTTTTTATATCTGCCGGTCTCCGCATAGTCTCTCATCTTGACTACATAATCTGTGAACGGATACGCTTTTGGAGTCTCTCCGTTCAGGATCCTGAGGAACTGATCTCCGACAAGCATGCATGTCCACGCATCCGAAATAATATGATGTATCTTGAAGAGAGCGCCGTATGAATCAGGCAGCTGAACGATTATCATTTCAAAGAGCTCGTGATCCGCGTCCATTTCAAACGGGATATCTATCCACTCCGCGCCGAAGCGGTCGAGTTCATCCGCGTCGGCGAACTCCATTACCTTGAATTCTCTCTCTTCAAAAGGAACGACATACTGGACCGGGACGCCGTCTTCGCCCTTGACCACTCTTGTCCTCAGTCCATCATTTATGCGCACGACCTCATTGCCGGCATGCTGCATCCTTTCGGTGCTGCAGCTGCCCTTCACGGTCATGCTGCCGCCCATTATGCAGCCTATGCCGAAGCCCGCCATCTGTGAGCCGTACATGTATATCTGTTCGCCTGTCAATTCATAAGTTTTTACATCCATTTTAGCCTATCTTACTCCTCTTATATTCTTACTTCAACGTCTCGTCTCTTATGACCCTCGCCCTGTCTCCTTTTATCGTTCCAGATTCTGAAGCAGATACTGAAGCATCTCTTCCTTGCGAACAACACGCGCGACCTTGAGCTGGTTAGCAGACGCGCCGTTCTCGAGCTGGATCGAACGGTATCTGCTGCATGTCCCCGGTTCAAGCGGTCTGAGCCGTATCTGTCTGATTTTGCCGCTTTCCCTGCAAAAACGATAATCCCAGTTTATCTCCCTGAGTCTCATTTCAACGAACTCCGATACCGCTTCCATGTCCCAGTCTGCCGTCCCTTCATTTGCTTCAAAAAACAGATCGTTCCCCGGAGGATTGCATGAACTGTCCTGATACATGCAGTATTCTTCAATGTGGGTCCCTGTCTCCTGCTCCAGTTCCTCTATCAGCTTGTCCAGATGCTCTGTGGTCATGTGGATAGCGCTTGTATCTGAGACCAGATTCGCCCTGTACGCGAATTCTATGTAAGGTGTCTGTCCCTCATATCCCGTGACTCTGATCACATCCCTTAGCATGTACCTGTACAGTCCGGCCTTGTTCGTCACCACCATCTCATACAGCTTGCCAATCTCAAGCTCATCCATGAACAGCGGCCTGTCATACTCTCCCTCCACAGGGATGAATTCATAAAATCCACCCTCAGGGAATAGCAGGTAGCTGGTGTCCTCAAGCCTCATGACCTGCCCGAAGAAATTCTCAGATGCAGAATACTGGAGGAAATGGAAAGGCACTCTGCTGCCGGCCTCGGCACGGGCCTTTCTGGTAAACGGCATGAAGTCTCCCGTTCCTACAAAGCACATCATCGCAAGATCAGGCCACATCCTGTCAAGCAGCGGTCCCCCGTCCGGATCATCGAATACCGCCCTTAGCTCCGCTGCTCTGACCGGATCGGGACTGAGCTCCTTTTCAAGCTTTTGACGCATGCGCAGGGAAATATCCACCGATGTATCGATAGTTCCGGTCTCTATATCATGTATCAGCATCTCGTGATTCTTTTTGATATAGTCGATATAGTCGACAAGTGCAGTTGTAAACACTCCGCCGAGATAAGTAAGCTCGCGATCCTGCATAGCATAGCGGGATTTGATATATCTCATATCCCTTATTTCCGGATTGAGCAGTGTATCACCCGGCTGGCTGATAAGGACAGGGAGCAGGAATTTGAGTATCCCCACTGCATATGCCGAGATCACGCCTACGTCAACCTTGAGTCCGTTTTTATCCTTTTCAGAACTCATCGGCATTATCTCAGTTGTCAGCAAGCCCTTGCCCCACAGCCTTTTGAGACCCTTCATCCGCATTGCTTTGAAGAGATCGTCCGCAAGAAGTATCGAACCTTTAAGCTGATCGAATGCTGCAGCGGTCGGGATCATCTTCCTTTCCCTTACGGTTCCGCTTGTTGCGGAGTAGAACTTGATCCGCTTCCCCGTGATCAGATTCTGTTCTCCATTGTTCATCATGCGTTTAATATAAGAGCTGTAGTCATCATATGTACTCAGAGGAACCTTTTCCTGATATTCCTCGCGTGATGTGATATCCGCAAAGCCGTATTTTTTGCCGTATTCGGTATCGCAGCTGCTTTTTAATATTTTTTGCAGAGTCTTTTCGCTTACGAATCTTCCGTTGTGGCTCTTTCTGATCAGCTGTCTTCTGACTGCCATGCCGACCAGATGTCCTGTGCAAAGAACTGCCACATTCGCGGCTTTTTCAGCTTTATCGATAACTTCTTTTCTGAATCTTTCTGCGTTCAATTTTATACCCCCTTATTATGTCCGCCGGCTAATAAGCTATCTGCGTCACTTCACCCTGACCCTTAGAGTTTTCGATTTGCATCCGAATGACTTTACATAGATCCTGCATATACCCCTACGCTTCGCTCTGATGACTCCCTTGCTGCTTACAGTCGCCACCTTTTTATTCGAGCTGCTGTATCTGAGCCTGTAGCCCGTCAGCTTTTTGCTGCTCCTTGAATCGATCACCTTCGCTTTCATCCTGAAGCTCCTGTTCTTTTTGAGCGTAAGCGTCTTTTTGTTCAGCCTGATGACCGGTTTTGCCTTAAGATCCTGCTTAAGGCTGTATGCAGCCTTAGACGGTAAGCTATAGCCGTCCTCTCCCGCTTCGATCGCCGGCAGGCTGACTGTCACGCTATCCCCCTTTTCGAGAGCGAGGCTGTTCCAGTCGCAGCCCTTAGCAGAATTTACCGTCCTGACGATATTTCTTTCCTGCACGGAGCACTCTGCGATCCTGACTCCAAGGGTGCAGGCATTCTTTGCCTTGATCACGACCCTGTATGATCGGTCAGCAGGCAGTCTCAGCCAGCTGCCGCTGTCGCAGCTCGTAAATCCTACCCACGTATCTGTTCCCGATACCAGACCTGCTTTTCCAAATTTTGCAGCCGTAACGTTTCCGTCACCGACCGTCCCCGTGATGTCAGCTCCGCTGCTGCAGCTGATATACAGACGCCTGTACCCTGCCACCTGAGCCTCAGTAGGTCTTGCGTAATCATCATAATCAGGCGATCCGGATCTCGCCCAGCTCATCAGATATGTATAAAAATGCGGACCGGTCAGTCTGGAAACATTCCCCAGTAAAGTGGCAAGTTGTTTGAACTGTTCGTTATTGAGATTGATCGCCTCTACACTGCTGCTCTGGCAGACATTGCCGAGCGCAGCATTCGTCAGGAACCACGACATCGCTGAGCTGTCCTCATCGCTTGTAAGCTGCTTTATCGTCGCGCCGTCCACTCCATCTTCAGTCAGCGCCTGCTTCATCGACGCTGCATATAATCTTGCCGTCAGTCTCTTCACAGCCGGCAGCAGCAGGCTCCTCTCAGCCAAATTAAGCTTACGTCTCAGCTTATAGCGCCCATCGTCAGCCGCGTCAGACTCTTCAAACAGCATATTCCTTAGCTCATAATAATTCTTTTCGAATCTGCTGTACTCAGGTTTCAGGCTGCCTTTTTCATTTTCTACGATCTCAGCAAGATCATTGAAGGATTCCTCTATTATCCTGCCGAGATTTTCGCTGCTGACGTTCTTTCCTTTATCGAGCATAAAGCTCATATACATGGACAGCAGCATGGGCACGGATGTCCTTGTTCCAGTCAGGATTTTTTGAACTACGCTGTAATTTGCGTTTGTCAGTCCGTCTTTCACCAAGAAGGAGGCAAAATTCATCAGCGGCTGCTGATAAACTTCATAAAATCCTTTTCTGCTGTCTCCGCCACCCGCTTTTGCACAGACCTGAGCAACTGTGTCCATGACGCTGTCTATATATGCCTCCTGCTCTGCCGGCAGGTATGAATCAGTATCCGGTATCAGTTCAAGCTTCCCGTTTTTGAGAAGCTGCGCTGCATCCAGCTTGTAAGGCGTGAATCCGTCCGGATCGGCAGAACTGATATAAGGCTCATATCTTTTTTGACTGTCGAGCTTCAGACGCTGCAGCATGCGTTCCTTGTTTCCGAATTCAGAATATGAAAAGCTCCTTCCGTATCTGCCGAATCTGTCATCAGGAGGTACGCTGGCAATTGCGTCGGTTTTTTCATATACATTGTGTATATAATCGAATCTCGGATCGTTAAGATCACCGTCCAGAGAAGCTATTCTGAGCGGTGAGAACGCGTAGCTGTAAAGGTTCCCCGGTTCAAGCCTTACCCTGTCTCCAAGAACAGCAGACGGATCTCTCAGCAGCTCTGCCGAAAACAGCTGGGCGATACAGCCTCCGCCGCTGTATCCGGTAGTCCAGAGCTTTATATCTCCTTCGATCCCGTATTTATCAACATACTGTCTGACAAAGCTGATCACCCTGTCGCTGCAGTCAACATAACCGGCGTAGTCTCCCTTGTCTTCACTGCTCCTGCTCACTATAAGGCTGCGGGTAAACTCCGCTCCGAAGGTTCCGCTCCGTGGTATAACAGCAAGCAGAGTATAATTCTTTCCGTTGTCTGCTATGCTCTTGTGCGCGCAGGCCGCTGCCGAGCTTTCGACAGACGGATCCTCTTTATAATATTTGTTGACATCAAAATCCGTAAATCCGATGTCTTCGAGATAATATCGCAGATTGCGGCTCTGATTGCTTGTTCCGCCGCTCTTCGACGGATATGACGAATTGCATACCATATATGAAAAGGCCGACAGTCTCCTGTTGTAATCGTATGAATCCCCCCTGAAATAGCTGTCACTGTATACGCATTCGTCAGGCTCACTGAATGCAGTATAGTAAACTCCCTTTACCGCTTCCCTGTCATTTGCAGCACTCTGCGCAAAAACAGCTGCAGGCGCAGCCGCGAATGAGGTGATCATCATCACCGCGCATAGTATTAATGATGAGCATCTTTTAAACATATCTGCCTCCGGGTAAAAAATAATGATTATCGAATAGCTTATATCTGCCTTGTTAGTTAATTCACTTTGACTCTTACCGTCTTCCGCGCTCCGTTGACAGGCCGGACGCAGATCCCGCAGCTTCTACAAATCTACAGGTACAGGATCGGAAATAGGCTGTGACATCGTTTCAGGATGCTCAAGAACATATTTAGCGATTCTGAGAGACTTTGCGAAATAGAAGCCGTCCGCGATCCTCTCATCAAGAGTGAAGGTGCAGTTGATGACATCCCTTGTCTGTGTGCTTCCGTCCGGCATGAGCTTGATCTCCTTGTGCAGCGTACCTATCGTTATCATTATCGAGCATGTGCCGTAATTGCTGAGATGATGGTAGCACGAATCCGACTTGATCGATCCGAGATTGGAGAGCAGCACCGATGAATAGTTAGGATCTCCTGCAGTAAGCGCTTTTGGCATTATCCCGTGATATTCGAGCACTTTCAGCGTTCCGAAGAAGCCTTCGAGAATGAAGCGCGGCATATTCCCTACAACTTCCATGAGCTTATCGAGATCATTGGTCTTCGCCTTACGGACTTTTTTGACATCGCCGAGTATCATCTTCGATACGGAATCGAGATCCATATCAGGCTCGACCTTCATGAACATCAGGGTCTCCTCAGCCTCATCATTGAATTTTTGCTTTACCACAAACGAGAGGGTTATATCTTTTCTCTGATAAAATGTCCTTCCCGAGATAAATATGTTGAGCTTCGGCCTATGGTAGATCGTTCTTGCGATAGCTGTGCAGATCGCATGGAATATCTTGAGATTGGTTCCCTCCTCCTCATTCCTTTTGTCCATATAACGGACCAGATCCGTGACGTCGAACTGCTCCGTCATCGAGACCTCTGCCTCTGTCCTCTTAGGCATAACATACGGCAATATCTTATGATAGCCGTCCAGTCCTCTGATCCTATCACCGTCTCTTCTCTTGTTTCTCAAAGCTTGTTTCCTTTCCTTTTATGATCTGCGTATTATAATTTACATAAATCCGAGTTCCGTCAGCAGCGCGGGAAGCCTGTCAAAGCTGTCCAGCACGGCTGCGGGCTCATCTATATGGCCGAAGCCGTATGATGCCCATATGCACGGGATGCCGGCTCTTGCCGACGCATCCGCGTCCGCCTGTATATCACCGACATATACAGCAGCATCGATATCATTTCTCCGCATCACGAGGCTTATGTTGTCCGCCTTAAGCAGACCGCTCCGGCCCCACTCTT
The DNA here is from genome assembly GCA_017433945.1 of Mogibacterium sp. Taxonomy (GTDB): domain Bacteria; phylum Bacillota; class Clostridia; order Peptostreptococcales; family Anaerovoracaceae; genus Crickella. The sequence continues at coordinate 8,184 of JAFRGH010000018.1, forward strand.
CGTAGTCGATAAACAGCTCATGCATCTTCATCGAATCGAGAAATGCCTTGACGTAATCCTTCTGGCAGTTGCTGACCACAGCCATCAGCGCTCCCGATCCATGCAGCCTTTCGAGCGTTTCTCTTACACCGTTATACAGCCTGGCTCCGTGGATGCTGATGTACTCATTCTCAAAGACTTCGCAGCGCCTCGCAAGGGCATAACGCTCCTCCGCTTCGTATTCCGGGAACAGGTTATCCGCGATCTGATCCATCGTCAGTCCCATGTTCTGTGCAATATCCGCCGCTGTCATGTGCCATTCTCTGCCGGTCTCCTCAGCAAGCGCAATATTCCATGATGCGGCGACCTGCTCGGATGAATCCCACAGAGTGCCGTCAAGATCAAAAATGATAAGTCTTTTCATTCAAATTGCTTCCCTTCAGGTCAATTATATTCACGTCTTATATTCACGTCGATTTCGCTAAAGCACATAATGCGTCATTGTGATTTTACACTTTTGACAGAGATTCTACAACCAATGATTTTGTTCAACGCAAAAAAGACCGCACAAGACATGCGATCTTTTTTTTGCCGCTTACATACTGAGCCTTCGCAGATCCCTGTCTGCTACACGATGTAATCTATCTGCCTGCATTCTGTTTCTCCGCTCTGTCTGTCGCGGTTGACATGATAGTAGGCATAGTCATCATTTGTCAGCCTGCTCTGTTCACGAAAAATCTGCTCCGCCTGCTCGCGTCTGTCCGGGCTGATCCGCACCGATATGCCGCAGCTTGCGGAAATAAAGCGCGGCACGGGCATGATCCGCACCTCCGCCGGCTTGAGTATCTTTTCCGTGGAAATGGCAGCGTGTGTAGATTCAAATGTCAGTAAATAGTATTCGTCCATATTACAGCTTGATTACCTTGCTGACTTCCTGCATAGCGCCGAGGATGTCATACATATTGCTTACTGTTCCTACCTTGAGCTCGTCCTTGAGTCCGTAGAAATTGAGGCAGGTTCCGCAAACCAGCACCTGAGTTCCCTTTTCGATCAGAGTCTGGAGATTCTCGACGATCTGAGGCTCAACGCCTGTTACCAGCTTGACGCCCTCGTTCATGAACAGAACGTACGAAGGGATCCTGTCAGATTCGCTGAGCGTGAAGATAGCCATCTTTGCGAGGTTTCCGCCGAGCTCGCTGTCGTTTGTTCCGATAGCGTTTGTATTGAAGAATACGGCATATGTATCGGATTCAGCGCCGGACGCGCCCTTTTTCGTCTCGCCGTTAGCAAATTTGACAAGGAACTTGTCGCCGCAAGGTTCGCTTGTCGCCGGTCTTCCGAGCGTATCTCCGAGCCTTGTGAGGTTGTCGATCTGAGTCTGACCATCAACGATGATCTCTACATCCTGAGCTCCTGCTTCGAGCTCTTTCTTAGCCATAATTACAGGGATAGGGCACTGCTTGCCGCCTGCGTCTAATCTCATTCTGTTTTCCTCCTGTCATTCAACAGCAGCGGAACTGCTTCAGTCCGCTGCCTCGTATTGCCTGATCACCGCAGTGATCTTTAACACATTTACTATACTCTCATTGACGCAGGATTCATTATTGAAAAAATCTATACGCGGGTTCTGTTCGGGTAGAATTCACCGATCAGCCGTCGTAAGATATCATTATCTGCATATCGTCGTACTGACCACAAAGCCGCTGTCACGATGTGATCCCTCGCTCACGACACATCGGCCGCGCGGCTATCCGTACGTCTGCATGGGCTGATCGGTGAATTGTGTTCCTATTCCCAGCCCATGACCTGACTGAAGACCTTGCCTATAGGCTCTCTTATAACGAGCTCGGCGTCTCCGTCAGCCTGCGTCGCTGTCATATTGATCAGGACAAGGTGTCTGCCGCGAAAATATCTTATGAAGCCCGCAGCCGGGTATACGATCAGAGTGGTCCCTCCTATTATCAGCGTATCAGCCTGCGCGATCGCGTTCACCGCGCCGTTTACCACAGCATCATCCAGGCCCTCTTCATATAGCACGACATCCGGCTTGATCCTGCCTCCGCACTTATCGCAGTAAGGTACTCCGTCTGCCTCAAGGACCTTGTTCACATCGTAGAACGCGCCGCATTTCTCACAGTAATTGCGAAGTACCGAGCCGTGCAGCTCGAAGACTGTTTTGCTTCCGGCCATCTGATGCAGACCGTCGATATTCTGCGTAACGACTGCTCTGACCTTGCCCTGCTTTTCAAGCTCCGCAAGGGCCTTGTGGCAGGCGTTCGGCTTCGCGTCCGAATATATCAGCTTGTCCTTGTAGAACTCATAAAAATCTTCGGTATGTCTCATATAGAATGTATGGGAGATCATCTCCTCAGGCGAGACCTCCCGCCCCATATCCTGATTGTATATGCCGTTGGCGCTGCGAAAATCAGGAATGCCGCTCTCAGTCGACACTCCGGCGCCGCCGAAGAATACTATATTGCTGCTTTCGTCGATTATCCGGCGCAGCTTCTCGATCTCTGCGTTCATATTTACTCTCCCTTCAAATTATCCTCAGGGCGCATTATACACCTTTACGGAGTACGGCTCAAATGCTTCCTCCGGATTATTACGGCGTTGCCGTATTGTTGAAAGCATTAGTACCGGCTACCGCAGAGCCTCCGCGCAGGTGTATAATGGGCCATTACATTTTTCTGAGGCCGGCGGCCATCATGTAGATATTGAAGATATCCTTGGTGTTCAGCACCTTGAAATTGCCTATAGTCCGCGCATCCTGAAAGGTGACTCCGAGAGCCGCCTTGCGGCAGGCTGCCTCGTCAAAGTCGAGGCCGAGGCCCTTGAGATCCGTAGGCATATTGATCGATCTGAAGAATTCCTCAAAGCACTCTATGGTCTTTACAGGGTCATCGATGCCGAATACTCCCTGTCCGAGCTTTGCGAATCTCGAAGGATCGACATCGAGCACGTATCTCGCCCAGGATCCCCAGACCGCTGCGAGGCCTGCGCCGTGAGCCACGTCGAATTCCGCCGAGAGCTCGTGTTCTATCTGGTGGCACGCCCAGTCTCCCTTGTTGGAGTTGCCGGCTGCCATCAGTCCGTTGTGGGATATTGAGCCCGCCCACATCAGATTTGCCCTTGCGTCATAATCATCAGGCGTCTCTATAGCCTTAGGGGCGCTATTCATCACCTCTTTGAGCAGGGCAAAGGACAGCTGATCTGTCATATCGAGGGCATAGCCCTGATGGAAATATCTCTCGAGCGTATGCATCATTATATCTGTCGATCCGCTGGCTGTCTGGTACGCGGATACTGTATATGTCAGTTCAGGATCGAGGAGAGCGAATCTGACTCTGCCGTAATCAGTGTTGCAGCCTCTCTTGTATGTGATCTCTGTCTCATCGTTGGTGATCACGGATGAATCACTCATCTCTGAGCCTGTCGCGGAAAGAGTGAGTATGGTACCTACAGGAACTGTTCCCTCGACCTTTCTCTTGCCGCAGTAAAAATCCCATACATCTCCTCCGGCATACGCGCCGTAGCCTATCGCCTTGGCACTGTCGAGCACCGAGCCGCCGCCTACCGCGAATATAAAGTCTATCCCTTTCTCCTTTACAAGCTCTATCCCCTTTCTCACAAGGCTGACTCTCGGGTTAGGGACAACGCCGCCGAGCTCGACGAATTCGATGCCGTGAGCTGTGAGATCCTTTTCGACGCGCTCCAGCAGCCCGGACCTCTTTACGGAACCGGTGCCAAAATGAAGCAGTACCCTGCTCGCGCCTGCCGCCTTGAGGACTTCGCCCGCCTTATCAGCAGCGCCCGAGCCAAAATATACGTGAGTAGGTGTGTAGTATTCCATGATTGCCATTTTTATCATCCTCCCGTTTTGCAGTCTTTATTGCTGTTTGACATTACAGTCTCCTGCAGGCAGTTCCCGATTTACTTTGCCGTTATTGATAATATCGTCGGAAGCAGCTGCTTCTTGCGGCTCATGACGCCCGGCATGCTGTATATCTGCTCATTCATGCGCGCATACGGCAGATCCTTGCATACCTTATGCTCTGTGACAAACAGCACGCTCTTTTCTCTGAGTACATCCGTGATCATAAGCAGCGCCCAGTCGAGCCCCTCCTGTCTCCTTACATCATCGAGCGCAGCCAGATAGCGGTCTGCGTAATCGTTCACATTGCTCAGCGTTGTCACCTCGCACTGACCTATTCCGATCTTTATGCCGCCCGACTCGTATTTTTTGAAATCCGACCGTATCGACGGTTCCGGCTCCTGTGTCGCGAGATTATCAGTTATACTGAAGAGCTTTTCACCGAATTCCTCAATACTGCCGACCTTCGCGAGTCTCGCCAGCATTTCTACAGTACTGATATCCGTGGCAGTCGTGGTAGGACTCCTGAGTATCAGCGTATCAGCGATGATCCCGGTAAGCATTACCTTGGCGGCATACGGATCCGGCATGATGCCGTGCCTGATGTACTGCTGATAGACTATCGTGCATGTGCTGCCAAGAGGCTCCGCGTCTATAAAAATAGGCATGCTGGTGGATACGGCATCCAGCCTGTGATGGTCTATGATCTCGACCACCTCGGCAGTCTCTATGCCGTCAATGCTCTGTGCCGGCTCGTTGTGGTCTACCATGATCACTTTATATTTTGGCGTATCGAGCAGGCATCTCCTCGTTATGAAGCCCTCGAATCTGTCTCCGCTCATCACTGCGAGCCCGCGCGTGTGAGAATTGGCAAAAATATTCTTTGCATCGGCAAAGAGGTCATCAGCATCAATAGTGCCGGTCGCCTGCTCCATCATTGAGCCTATCGGCTCAACAAGGCGCGCGCGCCTGACCGTTTCCGCTGTTCCGATCGAAGTCAGGAACACCGATCCCTTATATTCGCTGAAATCTATATCAGGCGCTTCATCCGCTGTGATCACTATCATCGGCACCTGCATCTTCGCTGCGTATTCTATGTGCTCACGGCGGTTGCCCAGTATCACAATGCAGTCTCTGTACTGATCTATGCGGTCACGAAACGACTCATATGAAGCAGCTCCGACAAGCAGCTTTCCGGTCACCTCTTCCGCGGCGCCCCTATGGAGCATTTCTCCCGGGATCACCTTGAGCACATTGTCTATATCAAAGGTGTATTCGGGAATATCCTCCTTATTGTCTTCAAGGAACCATGCGGTGATATCATCGACACTGAGCAGGCCCTTGAATTCCTCGCCGTTGTAAATAGGTATCACTGACGGTTTGTCCGTGCTGTAGGTCATGATCAGGTCGAATATAGGCTGATCCTCCTGCAGATGGCTGTCAGGCGTCAATATGACGTCCCTGACCTTCGGTCTGACGTCCTTCATGTATACAGGTATTTCAAGCTCCATCGCCTCCATCTGCCTGCGGACTGAATCAGATACCGGGCTGCAGTGGACAGCAAGATATTCATTGGATGGATCCGTCATATTTTTGAGCCGCGCATAGGATGCCGCGGCGCACAGGCTGTCGAGATCGGGATTGCGGTGGCCGGTGATATAGACTTTACTCATACTCTCTTCCCCTTTTTTGTTGATATCATTCCTTCAGCGTTTTTATCATCAGCATTCCGCTGTCTGCCATTTTTTGAGCTGATCC
>JAFRGH010000170.1 GCA_017433945.1 Mogibacterium sp.
ATAGCCGGCCTCAGGACGTTGCTGATGAGCACAGCCGGATCCTCATCCCACACGATGATGTCGATCTTCTCGCCAAAGAGTTCGTCAGCTCTGTTCTGCACCCTTGCGCCTCTGTTTCCTACTCAGGCGCCTACAGGATCAACATTCTCATCATGTGAGTAAACAGCGATCTTGGTACGCGAGCCGGCCTCTCTGGCAATACCCGTGACCTCAACAGTTCCGTCTGCGATCTCAGGGATCTCGAGCTCGAACAGTCCTCTGACCAGTCCCGGATGCGATCTGGAGAGCAGCACCTGAGATCCCGTGTTCTCTTTTTTCACATCCATCACGTAATCCTTGATCCTGTCACCCGGCTAGAACGACTCGGTCCTGACCTGCTCGCTTGTAGACACTCTGCCCTCTGTCCTTCCGAGTGATATCAGCATCGTTCCGTTGTTGATCCTTTCGACCTTGCCGGTCACGATCTGACCCTTTTTCTCTATGAATTCGTTGTACGAGTTGTTTCTCTCGGCTTCTCTGTTCTTCTGTACGAATACCTGTTTTGCTCCCTGAGCGGCGATCCTGTTGAAGTCCTTCGGATCTATCTGGTACTCGACTATATCGCCGACCTCGTATCCGTCATATATCTCCTTTGCTTCCTCGAGCGAGATCTGCGTGAGATCGTCCTCAACCTCTTCAACGACCTCCATCTCCATCATGACCGAGACCTCACCGATCTCCGTCTCGACCTCTACCCTTACATTTGATGCGCCGTAATTCTTCTTGTATGCATTTTCGATCGAATCTTTGATGGCTCCGATTATCTCCTCCTGTGAGAGATTCTTCTCTTTCCTCAGATCCGCGAACGCATCCCAAAAATCCTTATTCATCTTTTCCTCCTTAGAAAACTACCGCTAAATTTATCTTGGATATTTTGTCTTCGGGAATATCCAGTCTGCCTGACGCCGTGTCCACAGATACGATGCCGTCAGTCTTACCGACCAGAGTTCCTTCAAAATACTTGCTCCCGTTTATCTGTCCGTAAGTCCTGACCTCGACCTCTCTGCCGGCGAACCTCGTATAATCTGATTCGTGTATGAGTTCTCTGTCGAGCCCCGGAGAACTGACTTCGAGATTATAGGCCCGGTCGATCAGGTCCAGTTCATCGAGCTTATCGCTGAGAAATCTCGTAGCCTCTTCGCATTCATCGATACTGACATACTCGGTATCAGCGTCAGCAGGCTTGTCCAGAAACACTCTCAGCACCCAGCCGGAGCCTTCTTTTTTATATATGACTCTGTACAGCTCGAGTTCGCGCTGCTCAAGGAACTCATTAAGCAGTTCCTTGACGCGCGCGGCGATATCCGTCTTTGCCATCTTTCCTCCGTCAAAAAAAGCTCTACATAAGCGAAAGAGTGGGAGGCCCCACTCTTTCTGAGTTACAACTTACCTGATAATATATACCATCAAAGCAAAGCGATTGCAAGGTTTTTTTAGCTTCAGTCGTCTTTCTTACCGGATTTATTGTCGGATTTTTGTCTTTATTGTCTTTATTGTCTTTTTTATCCTTCTTATCCTTGTCCTCGTCTTTTTCCTCTTTGATCTCAGGAGGCTCAGTTCCGGTCGTAAAATACTCTCCATTCCTGATCGTGATGTTCCATGGCATAGCTCTGTAATATCCTTCTCTGGCCCTGTCCATCTTGCCGACTATCCTGCTCCACATAGCGGAAGCAGCCTCTGAACCGGTGTCCATAGGAACATTGTCGTCCGTACCTATCCACAGCGAAGCCGAGTATGAAGGCGTGAATCCGTCGAACCAGATATCATATCTGTCATCAGTGGTACCTGTCTTGCCTCCTACCCTGATGCCGTAAATCGATGCAGGATACGCGATGCCGCCCGACACCACGCTCTGGAGCACATTAGTCATGATCCACGCTACGCCCTCGTCCATCACCCTTACTTCTTTGGACTTGCCCTTTAAGATCACATTGCCCTCGCTGTCCTCTACCTTGGTGTAGCAGATCGGCGTATTGCGAACGCCGCCGTTAGGAAAGGCCGCGTAAGCAAGCGACATCTGCAGAGGGCTTACGCCTTCAGACATGGCGCCGAGTCCGAGAGCCGCGTAATTGAGGTCATTGACAGCTTCGTCGCTGTCGTCTACGGCGGTGGTGATACCGAAATCCTTCAGCATATCCATAGAGTACTGCACGCCAACCTGTACGAGTATTTTGACAGCGCAGGTGTTGATCGATTTTTGCAGAGCCGATCTGAAGGTGTTGAAGCCGGAATAGCTGCGCGTGACGTTGTTCGGCCATGTCTGACCGTCGACAGTCATCTTCTCGTCGACCACCTTGGACGATACCGTCAGATAATCTCCCCAGCCGCTTGCGCCCTGAGAATCATATCCCTTGTTGACAAAAGGAAATTTACGTCCGTTCTTGCGGCACTCATAGCTTTTCTGCAGTGCAGCTGAATATACAGTGAGCGGTTTTATCGAGGATCCCGGCTGACGCGGGTTCGTAGCTCTGTTGAAAAGCATCTGGCCCTTTGCGCTCCGGGTTCCTGCCATCGCCTTTATCTTGCCGGTTCCCACCTCGGTCACGACCATCGCGGCCTCAACGCTCGATCCCTTCTTTACGGCCGAAGGGAAACCTTCTTTCTTTTTGAATTCCTTTGTTATCACCTTTTGAGCCTGTCTGTCCATGGTCGAATAGATCTTGAGGCCCTTGGTATAAACGATATTAGCGGCAGTCTCTTCGCTGATATCATATTTTTTCATCAGATCCTTTGTTACCGTCAGGATCAGATAATCCTTGAACGCGGACTGCGTCTTGTTCCCGGTCGAACCCGGATTGATGAACTCCTCGACAGGCTCCTTTGCCTTTTTCGCCTCTTTTTTCGTGATATACCCCTGATCCGCCATGAGGTCAAGCACGAGGTACCTCCTGTCACGCGAAGCATCATTCGCATAAACGCCTTTCTTTACCTTAGGCGTATCCTCGCCCTTTTCGCTCACAAGCAGCGCGTACGATCCCGGAGCCTGAGGCAGCGCGGCCAGAGCAGCGCTCTCCTCCAGATTCAGCTCGTCCACATCTTTTGAAAAATAGACCTTGGCCGCAGTATCTACGCCGTAGCAGCCGTATCCGAGGTATATGGTATTAAGATATGCCGTGAGTATCTCTTTTTTGCTGAGCACCTGCTCTATCTCATAAGCATAATACATCTCTATGATCTTACGCTTGATCGACCTGATGCTTTTTTCATCCGGCAGGAAAACGTTTCTCGCAAGCTGCTGCGTGATCGTGCTTGTGCCGCTTATCCTTTCGCCTCTGAACGATTCGGCTATGGCGCCGAATATTCTCCTGAAATTGAAGCCCTTGTGTGTCCAGAAAGTCTTGTCCTCTATAGCGATGAAGGCATTTTTGAGATTCTCGGGCAGATCATCATAGGTAGTGATCTCGCGGTTCTCGGCATAATATATCTCGTCGACCAGCTTGCCCTTATCGTCATATATATGAGTACTCACATCCAGCATCTCGTATATCCTGTCCGGATGTATCACCGGCGCTTCACTGATAGTGTGCGCCGTATATGCTCCACCTGCTATTCCTCCGATGATCACAAAAATGATCAGTATTCGCAGAGCTCCTCTCAGGAAACCGACTCTCCTTACGCTTGCGCCGGATTTAGGCGTTTTGTTCTTTTTTTTCTTACTTTTGTCTTTTACTGCAGAAATGGCAGGAGCCTGTTTTTTGTCTGCCGCGGCCTTAGGCTTCGCCGGCTTTTGCTGCTTCTGCGGTGCTGCTTTTTGATGTTTTTGCGGTGCTGCCCTGCGTGGAGCTTCAGGCTTTTTATCCTGCGAAGGCGCAGGCCTTTTTTTTGCTGCAGCAGCTTTTAACTGAACAGGCTTTTCTGATGAAGGCTTGTTTTTCGGAGCTGATACGGATCTGCCCGCATGCGACGCGTCCCGGGAAGCATTCAGCCTGCTGTTCAGCTCAGCCGAATCGATATCAGACCACGTAAAAGTTGCAGCATTGGCATGCTGTTTCCTTGAAGTGCCGTTAAACACGTACTCGGTACCGTTATCCGCAACCGTCCTGTTGCCGAGAGCGGCATCCTCGTTTCTGGTATCGGCAGTTATTATCCTCTGCCGCGTCTCACGCGGCGCAGCTTCTTTGGGTTTGTTGTTGTTTTCCGCCAAATCAGTCACCTATATGTCCCGGCCATTCGGGCAGTCCTGAGCCGTAAAATCTTTATTCGAAAATGCAGGCTTCGGTCGTTCCTGTCATGCCTGCAGCATTTCCTTCGTCAGTATCGATATGCATTATAGTATCGGAATCCTCAGGATTGGTCCTGATGATAACGTCATCGAATATCAATGAGCGCTCGGGAGTTTCTATCCTTACCTTGACAACATCATCTCTCCTGACGCCCCATTCGGAAGCTGTCTTTTCGCAGATATGGATATGTCTCTTTGCGATGATGGCGCCCTCCTCTGCCTCATGCTCTCCGCATTCTCCGATGATCTTTATTGCTGCGCTGCCTGCGGTATCCCCCGATATCCTTACAGGCGCCTCAACTCCCAGCTTGCGGGCATCTGTCATCGACAGCTCGACCTGAAGCGGTCTGTATGGTCCCAGTATCGCGACCTTTTGCATCTGTCCTCTCGGTCCCTCGAGCACTACCCTTCTCGCATCGACAAATGCTCCTCCGCCTGTCAGGTCCTTGACAGAACTCATCTCGGCATCCTCGCCGAAAAGCTTCTTGTAAACATCCTGCGGCAGATGTACGTGCCTTGCCGATATCTCTACGCTGAGTTTCTTTTCCATTTTGAGTTAACGTCCTTTCATGATCAGCAGTAACTTATGCTAAAGGCTTGTCGACGACGGCATGCCCTTATAAACCGGAATTATGAATGTCAGGGCCTCTTTGGTGATCCCATATGATTTATATGCGCTCTTAGTCGAGGTCGCTTCAAAAAAAGGAGCTCTTACATTGGTCATATATACGTGGGTTCCTACCTTTGATAAACCCTTAGTGACATCGAATCTCTGAAAATATATGGTATTCTGGCCGTTCCCGATATATCCGCGCGATATGAACGAAGCTCCGCCGTTCACTGATTTTTTCGGTGTCGTCCATCCCCTGCTCCTGGCATATGAAATGCCCTGGCTGACTGATTTGTAAGCGCCTATATTGAATGGATTATACACCCCTTTGGATCCGTTGATCGAGATGCTCCCTCCGCCGCTCTCCTGCCGGGCCCTCGATGCAAGATGCACAGGGCTGATATCATGATTCTTTCCTGCGCTGACAAATATTTTTGCCGTGAACCCATATTCCGGCAGCTTTGTAGGCGCCAGTATCTTAGCAACTACGTCTTTAGTCTGATAAGCTGGATCATATGACAGATCCTCAAACATGTATATCCTGTTTTCATTGAGGAAATTGCGCGGATCCATAAAGAACGCAGCGGTATTACTGCTTGCCTTGACCCAGCTTTCGATCTGTCCCGATTCTATGATAACAAGACCTGATCCACTCATCCACGCGTTTTCCGCAGCCTCCGGATCACTGTATGCTGCCGCGAATTCTCTGTAATAATCATTTATATCATCAGAGGTGCCGAGCTCTGTTTCACCGGATGCCGTTTCATATATGACCGCCTCGGAATCCTCCTCATCAGGCCAGAGCGAAGAGATATATGAACTGCTCTTCATGCTGGCATTCGACTCAATCTGAGCGCTTTTTGCTATTTTTTTAACGGCATCGCTCCACCTGAGCCCTGTATCATAAGCTTTGAACTGCCAGTTCGGGTGTTTTTTGTGCAAAGCTTTGAGCTTTGTCCTGTAGGATTTGGGGAATCCCTGCTCCTTGAGATACGAGTTGAATTCCTTATCCGTCATAGAGGCAAAAATATTATCTTTATCGTTCTTATCTTTGCTCTTTTCGGAAGCTGAACTGAGAGCCTCAGTCTCCGCTTCTTTTTTTTCGACCGAGTTGTCCTCCAGAGTTGCCCTCTTGCCGGTATCGACCTCAGCTGAGGAAACATAATAATAAGACGATCCTATCTTTATCCTGTACCACTTCGGACTGCTTCCGCCGGTCGAAGATACAGGTCTTGCGATAAGGCAGACATCGACTGTGCTCCCCTTAGAAAGACTGCCTTGTTTTTTCATGGCAATGCCGGCGCCTATCCTGTAGACCGTATCTTCAGTAACAGTACCCTTCACGCTGCTGTATTTGATTTTACTGACGAGATCAGATCTCACATAACCTTTTTTACCGTCTGCAGTGACATAGTACCACCTGTCAGTCTTTTTAGTACTGGTCCTGCTTTTGAAGACTTCTTTGTTTATGATTACTTCAGTACCCTTATAAAGCTTTTTTATCTCCTTTGAATCAACAGTCGAGGATTTGCGAAGAGAAGCGAAATCTCCGGCACTTATCTTACCGCTTGCTGAAGCCGTCTCCGCATACGCGCCTGCGCCCGCGTAATAAAAAGAGAACAACAAAAGCAGAACGGTAAACACCAGTATTTTTAATACCGTTCCTGCTGCAGCTGTTCCCGTAGCCGGTTTTATTGATATTTGATCACTGACGGCAATATGGCTGTAAAGAGCGCTATTCCTGATCAGCCTGAATGAATCTGTTTTCATGTATAAAAATCTCTTCTATAGGTATCCCAAGCAAATACGAGATATCCAGCGCCAGTTCGAGCGAAGGTGTGCACCTTCCGTTTTCAATGGAACTGATGGTCTGCCTCGAAACACCGAGCTTTTCCACAAGATAACCCTGCCCTATTTTCTTTTGTCTGCGAATCTCTGCAAGTCTGTTTTCCATATGATGTCAGATCATAGCTCCGATAGAAACAATTAACTCGGCTTCATTCTATCATCATATGTATTTGTGTCAAGCAGACTTTACATATTTCCATATGAATATCCGTTAAGAAAGAAAAAAACCTTGAGTGTTATTCTCAAGGCTTTGTATGGTGCCCAGACTCGGAATTGAACCAAGGACACGGAGATTTTCAGTCTCCTGCTCTACCAACTGAGCTATCTGGGCAAGATGGTGGGCCATCTTGGGGTCGAACCAAGGACCGACCGGTTATGAGCCGGTTGCTCTAACCTCTGAGCTAATGGCCCATCGAACAGTGTTGATTTTTGAAATATACTGCCAGGCTGTCAAGGGTTGGTCGGGGTGGCAGGATTTGAACCCGCGGCCCACTGGTCCCAAACCAGTTGCGCTACCAAACTGCGCTACACCCCGATATTGGCAGGGGCAGTAGGACTTGAACCCACGGCACGCGGTTTTGGAGACCGCTGCTCTACCAACTGAGCTATACCCCTACAAATGGCGGAGAAGATGGGATTCGAACCCATGCGGCCCTAT
>JAFRGH010000171.1 GCA_017433945.1 Mogibacterium sp.
CTCTCCCCTCAGTTCTTTGACATGCAGATCCCCGCCCCTTTCGCATTCATCCTTGAATCCGGCAGAATCAAAAGAGCGTTCATGCATCGATGCCCCTCCGTTTAAGAGATCGATACACTCCATAAGGCTGCTTACAGGATATATCCTCATTCCGCTGACAAGTCCGGCTTCTCGAGCGTTTTCCGCAGGTATTATCACCTCAGTGACTCCGGCTTCCTTTAGCTTTATTATCATCGGAAGCATGCCGCTGACCCTGAGAAGCCTTCCGTCAAGCGACAGTTCTCCGATGATCCCCGGTCTGCAGGCCTTATCCGCGTCAAGCTCAAAGCCCGCAGCCAGTATGCCGACAGCTATCGGCAGATCCAGACAGCTTCCGCTTTTGCGAAGACTCGCGGGCGTCAGATTAACGGTTATTCTCCCGTGAGGAAATTCACGTCCCGAGTTGACTACGGCACTCTTAATACGGTCCCTTGACTCCATTATCATCGTTGACGCAAGACCTACGATATTCATTCCCGGCAGTCCGCGCGCGATATCAGTCTCAACAAAAACCTCTCTTCCCTCCATACCCGAACAGACTGCTGATCTAATCCTGCTGAACATATCATGCCTCCCTGCCTGCCGCTCCTAAATGCAGTTTTCTATCAGATTTGCGTTGATCTCAAACACATCAAATGAAACATTTCTCCAGTACAGCCTTCTGCCCTGTATATACTGCTCAGCGGCTCTCCTCATTCTCTGCTGTTTTACCCTGGTCACAGACTCAGCAGGAGAGCCGTATCTGTCACTCGTCCTGGTCTTTACCTCGATGAAATGAAGTATCCCATCCTTCAGCGCGATGATATCGATCTCTCCTCGCTTCGTCATGTAGTTCCTGCCGATTATCTCGTAGCCCGAATTAGTAAGCATTTCTGCCGCGAACTGCTCCCCCATACCGCCGATATTTTTCAGGTACCGCATCATCCCACCTCCGATCCTGTCACGCAGTGCTGATCCGTTCTGTAAAAATGCTACCACGTATCCGGTTTACAGTCGAACAATCGGTGAATGAAATCCTGCAATTTATCCACTTTTGTCAAAAATACAAAAAAATACAATCTAAAAGCAGGCCGCAAAGCCCGCTCATCAAAACAGTATTCTCTCTGATGCAATGATCACCGGAGCACAAATTTTTCGATCGCCTGCGCTACGCCATCCTCGTCATTTGTGCCTGTGATGTAGTCCGCGTGATCCTTTGTGCCGCCCCATGCATTTCCCACGGCAACACCCAGGCCTGCGTATTCTATCATCTGTATATCGTTCGGCGCATCGCCGCAGCACATCAGCTGCTCACGTTCAATACCAAGCCTTTTCATAAGCTCGATCAGAGCCTTCTTTTTACTGGTATTCGGGCCTCCAACCTCAAGATTAGTCTGAAATGATGAAGTGATCGTCGCTTCGGGGATGGCTGTGACCGCAGCTCTGTTCTGTTCCAGAGCCTCTATGCTGCTGAAGCAGAAATTTACATTTTCGATCCTGTCACGATTGCTTAACATGAGAGCAGCTACGTCGCTGACAGGTCTCCTGCTCCACAAAACGTATTCCGCGCTGCGGTATTCCAGCCCGTGTTCCCTGATGTCATTGTAATAATCTTCAGCAATAAAAGCCTGTCCGTCAAAAAAGACTTCGATCTCAGCATCCAGTTCTCTGTAAAGCTTCGCCACCTCATCCACGGCCGCGGCAGACAGATAATCGTCATATATGCTTTTTCCGCTTGCGATCTCATTGATATGCGCCCCGTTGGATGTGATAGCATACTCTATGCCCCGGATCGCCTTTACATCTTCAGGAAGAGCCGTGAATACCCTTCCTGTGGAAACGACCACATGCACCCTTTTTTCCCTGCAGCGTTCAAACGCCTCTCTGGTGCGTCTGCTTATCTTCCTGTCACTTGTGAGCGTGGTCCCGTCAAGATCGAGAGCGATCATCCTGATGTCATATTTCTTAATATTACTCTCCATGTGCCGCTTTTTCCTTTATGAACGCCTTTTTGAGTTCGAGCGATTTCTTTTCCAGATCATGATCACGGTCCGGAGCAGCCGATTCATTTTGAGGCAGTTTTATGCCCGATGCCTCTGCAGCGCATCTTATCATCTCTTCGGTCAGCCATGGATTGCCTACAAGAAGAGGTCCTGTCATATTGGTAAACACGGAATTTTTGCAGATCATGCCCTCTGAGCCGTCCACTCCATTGTTTCCCCTTCCGTATCTGACTCTGCCGAAGCTCCCGAAGCCTTCACTCTCATCAGTATATATATCCAGCATCTGTATCTGATTGCCGAGCAGCTCCATTTGCCTGCCGTTATATACCGCATCTATAAGCTCGTCATCGCCGAATACATACTCTCTCTCAAGCGCGTCAGCAGGTATAAGACCGAGCCCGCTTATCCTGCGGCTTCCGTCAGCTGCTTTTCCGTCTCCGAACAGGCCTACGGATCTGCAGAACATTCCGACCGAGCTCCCGGTAACGAGCAGGACTCTGCCGGATTCCACGAATTCTCTGAGCCTCTCGCGGTAAGCGGATATTTCTTTTATCACCGCTTCAAACGAAGGTATCTCGCCCGGACCGTAAAACAGTATCTCGTAATCCATCGGATCAAAGTATCCGGCTCCGAGATCTATTTTGTCAGTCTTCATCTCCGCTCCCATAGCTGCAGCCATCCGTTCAAGCGCCATGACAGTGCCCCTCTCGCCGTGCAGGTAGAGAGTGTCCGGATACATCCATGCCGTCCTGATCATAGTACACCTCCCTTTTCCGCAAAGGCTTTCATCTTCTCAAATCTGTGCAGCTCAATAGTGAGATACACGTTATCGCATCCTGTTGAAGTGATAGCTCTAAGTATCTCTTCTTCATCGCCGGTCGGCAGTATCTCCACCTTATCAGGATCAACGCCGCCGTAGATAAAGCTGTTTGCAGCATCATAAGCTATGGTATCCGTCACGAAGATATACTTCGAAACATTTGAGCCGATCAGGCCCGAGTAATCGCAGTCAAAGGCGTAGAACGAATTGAGATAGTGCGGATCAAACTCATTTACGGTGCCGAAGCCAATGACAACGACCTTTTCCTTCGGATCGTCAGCTATCATATTGATAAAATTCTGCAGAGTCTCCGGGTTCTCCTGCTTGAACCTCATGTAATTGATATGCTGACCGTTGTAATCTATCGAATCGACCCTGCCGCCGACATTCCTGAAATCTCTGAGAGCTTCGGCGCATTCGGCCTCGCTCATTCCCGCAAGCTCTTTGCAGACGGCTACCGCGGAAGCATAGTTGTACAGCATATACGGCAGTCTGTGGTGCATGCTGAAATCAGTTTCTCCGATGCGGAATGTTCCGGCGTCAAAGTCTGCGTCCTTTACCTTGTAGTCCGGCTCCGTACGGGAATATCCGCAGTTCGCGCAGTGATAACTGCCAAGTCCGTCATTATTGTAGTAATCAAAAACGATTCTGTGATGGCATTTCGGACAAGGCATCGTGACAAAGGATTCGTCCTTCGTGAACGAAAGACTGTTTTTTTCAACACCGTAAAACACCGTATCCTCAGCCATCGGCGCAAAAGACGCCGAACGCGGTTCATCCGCATTCAGAAACAGCCTGAAGCCAAAATCATTTATGACTTTTGCGATCTTTCGGGAGATATAGCTCGGATCTCCGTTTCTCTGAACCTGATCCTTTTGCAGATTCGTTATGAGCAAATTCGCAGCAGGGAGCTGCTCCCGGATCCTGTATAGATATCTCTCATCCGTTTCGAATACATAATAATCGGCATCAACACGACCCGAAGCTGTCGAGGCTTTGATAAGCGCTGTTGCGATGCCGGTTATCAGGTTCGCGCCCTCAATGTTTGACACTACCCTGAAGCCTTTGCTCCTGAGCAGATGGTTGATCATATTATTGGTGGTGGACTTGCCGTTGGTTCCTGTGATGAACAGCACCTTTTTCGGATCGATCCCCTTGAAATGACTTAGCATCTCAGCGTCGATCTTCATAGCGGCCTTGCCGGCCAGATTTGTCCCCCTGTTCTTATCTATCAGTCCGGCTGCAAATCCTGCAGCCTTTCCGGTCATCAATGCAGGTATGAATCTCATAGTAATCCTTTTTTAAGCGTACAAAGACCGAGTTCGAGACGAACCCGGTCTTTTATTGGTATGGATAATAAGAAATAGACTATTCTTCGTCCTTAGCCTCTTCTTCAGCTGCAGCTTCCTCTGCTGCCGGAGCCTCTTCTGCAGGTGCAGGAGCTGCCTCCTCTTCAGGCAGAGTCGCCTTGATGCTGAGACTGATCCTTCTCTTATCAGGATCGATCTCCATGATCTTGACATTGACCGTCTCGCCTACCTTGAGTTCATCGAATACGTTCTCAACTCTCTTGTTAGCGATTTCGGAAATATGAACGAGTCCGTCAAGACCTGCTTCGAGCTCTACGAATGCGCCGTATTCCTTGATCTGTACTACTTTACCCTCAAGTACATCGCCTACCTGATATTTTTCACCTACGAGTGACCATGGTTCAGGCTGAGTCTGCTTGAGACCGAGTGAGATCTTTCCCTTTTCCTCATTGAGTGAAAGGATCTTGACATTGATGATGTCTCCGATATTGAGAACTTCCTGAGGATGCTTGAGCTTGCCCCATGAAATCTCTGAAATGTGAAGAAGTCCGTCCACACCGCCGATATCTACGAATGCGCCGTAGTCGGTGAATCTCATGACCTTACCTTCAACAACATCGCCAACGTTCAGGTTGTTCCAGATCTCTGCAACAGCTTTGCGCTTTTCTTCTACAAGAACGGCCTTTCTGGAGAATACTGCTCTGTTACGCTTTGTATCAACTCTGATGACTCTTACATCAACTGTCTGTCCGAGGAACTCGTCAGCATTGTCAACATATCTGTCGGAGAGCTGTGACATAGGAACAAATCCTGTGATCTCCTTGTAAGCAGCGATAACACCGCCGTTGACTGCTCTTACCAGCTTAACAGTGATAACGTCCTTGTTCTCCATTGCCTCTTCGAGCTCTGTATAGTTCTCGACAGCAACGAGTCTCTTCTTTGAGAGGAGGATACCGCCCTCTCCCTCATCAGACTTGATGACCTTAGCCTGGATATCATCGCCTACCTTGAAAAGATCTGTAAGCTTCTGACCCTCTTCGAGGACAACCTCGTCTGCTCTCAGGATACCGTCCTTTTTGCATCCCATGTTAACGATAACTGCATCGTCCATTACCTGATCGATCTTTCCGTCAATAATATCTCCCGGCTTAGGTAAACGTAAAGATTTCTCAATGTCATCCATGAAATCCATCATTGGATTCTGTTCCATATTAGTAGTGACATTTTCGCTCATGCTAGAAATAACCTCCTTAGTAATCCACTCGGGCGTGGACGCGCCCGCTATAAAACCTATTGTATTATATTTTTTCGTATCATTCAAGATTAAATTGTATGCATTCTCAATAAAAATGGTATTATCGCAGATTTTTTTGGCTATTTCGTAAAGCTTACACGAATTTGAGCTGTGTTTGTCACCTACCACGACCATCATATCGACTTTTGACGCCAGTTCCGCACAGCTTTCCTGACGAAGACGCGTCGCGTTACAGATGGTGTTATGGATCTCATACCCTACTCCCTTTTCATCGAATACATCCAGTATGGACTGCAGCAATTCAGCCTTTATCGTCGTCTGGCATACCACAAGAGGATTCTTGTCTTTAAGCTCTTCGGCTGCTGCTTTCGCTTCCTCCGCGCTTCCGATAACGACTGCCTCATAAGCGCACCATCCGTTTGTTGCCTTGACCTCCTGATGATTCCTGTCGCCTATCAGAACGATTTTTTGAGATCTCTTATGAGCCTCTGCAACCAGTTCATGTATTTTCTGCACAAATACGCATGTAGTATCGATCAGTCTGATACCTCTCGCCTCAGCCTCAGCGTAAAACTCACGCGGTTCACCGTGCGACCTTACGATCACTGTATCCCCTGATCGGGCCTCATTCAGGGATTCGATCATGCCGACGCCTTTTTCGGCCAGTCTCTCAACAACAGCACTGTTGTGAATAAGATGTCCGCATGTATACAAGCTGCCGATGCGATCGCTTCTGTCCGCCTCCGAAAAAGCCAGATTGATGGCTCTGTCCACACCGAAACAGAATCCTGAATGCTTAGCCCTTATGATTTCCAATTTAATATCTCCTGAAATTGTCAGGGAGGCCGACAAGCTTCCTACCGGCCTCCCATATTACTGTTTCCCAGCTTATTATGCTGTTTTTACCGCTTTCTTTATTTTGCAAATGGTGAATTGCCGCTGAACTTAGCCTCATCACCCAGCATTTCCTCGATTCTGAGAAGCTGATTGTATTTGGCAACTCTCTCTGTTCTTGCAGGCGCGCCTGTCTTGATCTGGCCTGTTGCTGTTCCTACTACGAAATCAGCGATGGTCGTATCCTCTGTTTCACCGGATCTGTGTGAAACGATAGCGTTCATGCCGTTAGCCTTTGCAAGAGCGATAGCGTCGAGAGTCTCGCTGATAGTTCCGATCTGATTCAGCTTGATCAGGATAGCGTTTGCTGCCTTAAGATCGATGCCCTTGGCAAGTCTCTCAGGGTTTGTGACGAAGAGGTCGTCTCCTACGAGCTGAACTCTGTCGCCCAGCTTCTCGACCAGCAGCTGCCAGCCTTCCCAGTCCTCTTCATCCATACCATCCTCGATGGAAGCGATAGGATATTTGTCACAGAATTCAACCCAGTTCTGAACGAGTTCCGCCGCTGTGAATACTCTGCCTGATTTAGGCTGTTTGTACTTGCCTACCTCATCTGTCTTCCAGCCGCTTGCCGCAGCGTCGATAGCGAATACGAAATCCTTGCCAGGTACGAATCCGCAGTCCTCTACAGCCTTCATCATGTAGTCCATTACCTCAAACTCATCCTTGAGGTCAGGAGCGAAGCCGCCCTCATCACCTACACCTGTAGCAAGGCCTGCCTTCTTGAGCTCCTTCTGCAGCTGATGATAGACCTCAGAGCACCATCTGTAGCACTCCTTGAAGCTTGGAGCTCCTACAGGCATGATCATGAATTCCTGTACATCGACAGTGTTGGAAGCATGCTCACCGCCGTTCAGGATGTTCATCATAGGTACAGGGAGCAGTGATCCGTTAACTCCGGAAAGTTCACCGAAGAACTTGAACAGAGGCTTCTTTTCGCTTGCAGCGGCAGCTCTTGCAGCAGCCAGAGAAACCGCGAGTATAGCGTTTGCTCCGAGATTGCTCTTGTCCTTTGTTCCGTCTGCCTCGAGCATAGCCTTTTCGAGCGCTCTGATGTCAGCAGGATCCATTCCCTTAACAACGTCAGCAAGTACATCGTTAACGTTGGCAACAGCCTTCTGAACGCCCTTGCCGCCATATCTTGCCTTGTCGCCGTCACGAAGCTCAAGAGCCTCATAAATACCTGTCGATGCTCCGCTTGGCGCATCGCCGAGAGCGACAGTACCGTCTTCGAGCTCTACCTGAGCCTCTACTGTAGGATTGCCTCTTGAGTCAAGAATCTCACGTCCGAGAACTTTTACGATCTTTGATGCCATAATATATCTCTCCTTTTCAAATTGATTTATCTTCTTGATTCGATAATGTCCGAACTTATTAGATTATACAACATCAAAGCCCCTCTCACAAGACAATGCTTCAAGCTGCGCCGCGATTTTCCATGCGCTGTATGTTTTTATCGAGGAAGAGCTTCACTCTGTTTATGTCACCGCCCTCGCCTGCAGCTCTCAGCTGTTCAAACAGCTCCCGCTCCTCTTTCCTGTTCGGATCTTTGAGCCTTTCCGCGAACTGTATAAGCTTATATCTCAGCGCCAGCTTCTTTACGTCCGGATAGAACATCATCCTGATGCTGTCAGCTGAAACTCTTCCCTCGTTTATGTAGATCAGTTCAGGCTCGATCAGATATCTGTCAGGACTTATCATATATTCCCTGGCGTTTTCTGTCAGTGTGATTACCGATCTTATAAGAACGAGCTTTTCGTATGTATTGAGAACTGATTTGTTTAGCTTTCTGTATTTATCCGGTCTGTAATTGAATGAGTAGACCTCGTTCTCTCTGACCATGCTCATCCTCATGAAATACGGGCAGTAATTGCCGGTCAGTATCTCTTCCATGTATCCGGGTATCTTATAGCCCGCCATTCCCTGTTTTATCCTCTCCATTTTACTGTCCTCCGCATTTTGAGCAAGCCGTATAGCCTCTTTCCTTTGTCACCTGCCGCTCTATCTCTATATAGTCTCTTTTTAGCGCCTGACAGCCCGGCAGATGATAGTCCTCGCCTGCAGCCGGAAAATAATATACCAGAGCGCCCTCAGGCGCCGATGAGCTGCCGCATATCGGACATGATTTGTATTTCATTTTCAAAGCTGGCGTCAGAGTCCCTGATTCTGATACAGCCTTAAGGAAGCCGCAGCCCTTCGAGTGGTATTTTTCACCCCTTTTCGGGAATATATATACAGGATCGCCTCCTCCTGCCATCTCCGCGTCAGACATCGGGTCCGCGTTTCTCTTTTTGCCGACATATGCTCTTGTGACCATAGGAAGATCATAATGCAGCTTATTATCCAGCCCAAGCGGTTTTCCGGCCTCAAAATACAGACGCATTTTCAGTATTATCAGCTCATCCTGTCCCCATCTTTTGCTCCTGTAGCCAAAATCCGTGACCCTCATGTCCCTGATCTGCCCGCTCCCTGCCATAGAATCCCTCTTGATCCTGTACGGCACGTTCAGGTAGCCGGCAGCACCTATGAGATCTGCGCTTCCGGCTCCCATCTCCCCCGCAACGCCGGCGCCTATAGCTTCGTATGAGCAGAGCCTCATCTCATTGGCGGTTATAAAACTGCAGTTTTCAATGGCAGCGTACATCAGTATTATCCCGCTCAGTATTATGACCGCCAGAATGAATATAGGCAGAGTGATCGCCGCGTCCACTATATAGCTGCCTTTTTTATTATCAATTGTACGCATCTTCGAAAGCATAATCTTTACCATTCACTTCCATAACGTATCTGACTCCCGTATAGTATTCCATCATGTTGAAATCCCTGTGATACCTGGATTTCATATTGATCTGCACCAGATCCATTATTCTCAGTGTCCTTTTGGTCTCACCCATCATCCTGATCATAAGCAGCAGATACTCGTCATAATTGAGTCCGTCCTTGAACGGTATATCTATATCGACATGCACCGTGCTTTTGCCTGCTGCTTCCTTCATTTCCTCGCTGCTCTCATTCACCGCTTCCTTTTCCTCTTTGTCGAGCTTGCTCCCGGCGTCTTTTTTGAAGCGTTCACTATCCAGAACAAAGCCAAGATCCGTCTTCCATTGTTCTTTGTTCTTTATTACCGGCACACGTCCGCCTTTGTAAAGATCTCTCATATCAAAGAATGTCTCGACACCGGCCCATATGGTCGGTAGGACCACCAGCAATACAGGCGCCGCGTAGCCTGCAGCCTTAGCTACCTTAGCTATCAGTTCCAGCTTCTCTTTATCAGCAAGAATGGAGATCAGGTTCATGCATTCGCGTATTCCTATGAGTATCAGGCGGCATTCGCTGAAATTCTTCCTGTCGCTTGATTGCCCGCACAGTATATACTCCCATTCATTCTCGAAATATCCCGGTTTACCGTCCGCCTTCGTCACATGGTTGCTGAAATACTGTTCGACGAATACAAGTTCCGCGCCTGATTCCGTTATGGCAGACCTGACAGCCTCAGCATTTCCGAGCTGCTTAAATTTACCGGCAATTCCCGATATCTCCGATTCACTGTACCATGTGCTTCCGCCCCTTGATGGCAGAGTATCCAGCACGACCCTGTTCCCTATTATTTTATCTCCCCTTTTTCCATCATTGCTCTCCTCCGCATCATCCTCCGATGCGTCTTTGCGTATATTGCGGCCCGCCGCCAGCTTCGCGCCCAGTTCAGCCATCTCGTAGGGCAGATTCTTTACAATAGCTTTTCTGAAATTCTCCGGATCACCCAGCTCGTATCCTGCCAGCTCAGACTGCGATCCCCCGAGCTTTGCCGACATTTTGCGTCTCAGTGAATACTTCATATAGGAATCTATCTTTTTCTTCACATCGTATTCTCCCCCGAAATAAGCCATTATCCCGTAGTCCTCCATCAGATGCACATCATATTCTGACAGCACAGCTCTCGCCCAGACACGGCCGTAGGACTCACATTCGCTCCTTACGACTATTCTTTTGCAGACCCACACGGCAGCAACAAGGCTGAGCGAGAAGCCTACAAAGCATATAGCCAGGAACACAGAAGAG
>JAFRGH010000172.1 GCA_017433945.1 Mogibacterium sp.
AACTCCTACAATGTTTCAGCTCTGTCATGCATAGCTATGCCTCCTCTTGCTGTATATATTTTACTTTATATAAGTCACTGTATATAAACTATCGCCGTCTTGCGGAATGCTGCGATTATTTTTGATACAGCCGAATAAAGCAATCCCGCTGCATAGATATAGACGACAGAATCCTTATCCTTTATCACGAAGCCTTAATAGACGCAAAACCCTGCAACCGCAAGATTCACGACTCCCTCGATCAGCTTCCCCCTCCACGGGGTATCGAGTTTTTTTGCCTGAACAGCACCGAATACATCGACCCCGCCCGAAAAAGCGTGTATGCTCACCAGATACAGCACGATATACAGGGTCGAAAAATTATTCAGCATAAGACCTAGGGAGCTCAGATCGGCCAGTATGACGCCCTTGTACAGAGCCGTCCTTCCATCCACCATATGCCTGCCCATATCGATATAGTACAGGATGGAACGTATCCCCGTAAGCAGCAGGGTGACACTGAAGACTATAATGATCAGCCTGAATCCGCGCCGCGGCTCATGCAGCATATACAGACTCATGGATATCATCACGATCCCGATCAGTATCTCCTTTATCCTCTCTATAGTGGTCATCTGCTGTCATCTCCTCTTTTGGAATCTTTACCGCCATCCATATAGCTCGCCAGATCCTCCGCAGCATCATTGATATCCTGTATGGCATTTCTTTTGAGCAGACGGGCGTAGTCCCTGATGCCGCGGAATCCCTTTTCCGCGTAATCTATCGAATACCCGGCCAGCTTGTTCCCGGATTTATAAATACGGTTCGTCACCATGCTCTTTTGAGCCATCGCCGCTATGATGAAACGACCGATAAACGTATCATCCTTTTGGCTTGGTTTTGCAGATATATATTCATCACGATATCTGTCTATGTCAAAATCATCTATGCTGCAGCCGGACAGCCTCTCTCCGAACACCTTCCATTCCGCGCACGCGTTAAGCTGCCTCTTTGTCAGTATGGCATTTATCTCATCCATGTACGGAGCTATGGCCTCAGTATCATATCTGCCGGTTTCAAAATCGCTCAATTCTCCGCGCAGATATCTGAGAGCGTATATCATCTGTGTGAACGCGTGAGTGTAATCGTCCGGGTTGTCCTTGACAACGACCCTGTATGAATCCCAGGCCGGCATGTATCTGTATCTCGCCCAGCTGTAGTCCGGCAGATGGCCGGCTCTGCCGTGCCCGAGATTCATTATCGAGTTCTCACTGCTCTGATATACGCTGTTCGTATACCTGCCTGTCTCGACATCATCGGGCGACGTCGGGTTGTGGTTGAATCTGATACGAGACTCGATCACGCAGCCGTCCTGATCCCTGTATTCGAAGAAATAATTATTGGTATTGTTGATCGCAAGCGACGGTGTACCCGCAAAGCATCTGTGCGCCCAGGTATCGGCAAGCACGTGCATCGCGATCCCCACTGCCTGCAGAGACCGGTCCTTCGCAAGCTTTACGGTGTCCGAAACAAGCTCACCGTTCGGACCGCATATCAGTCTGTATTTATTCTTATAGCGTTTTGAGCATCTGCGTCCCGGATCAGCATACAGATCCCGGGGCAAAAAATGGAATGAAGCCCATATTCTCGTCATATCCTGCAGGCTCACCTGATCCGGCCCTGCATCGACGAGCTCAGCCTGCAGCTGCGTCGTCGCAGCTGCAAGCGGCGCTTTCAATCCGTAGAGGTATGTCCGCGTGCACAGATCCGTAAACTGAGCACTATAACAGATATCCATGCTTTCCTCATGGCTGTATCCTGCCAAATATGCCGCGCAGTACGTCGCGTAATAGTGAAAATCCTCCTGCATATCCGCTCCTGCAAATAAAACCTATATCTGTTAGTATCACCTGAAATTTACCGATGATTATTCATTATTAATCACGATCCCTTTACAGCTCTTCCGACACGGCCTTGAACCGGTTCCTGGCCCTGCGGAACTTTACCGAAGAATAGATAAGCTCGCTGACGGTAATGATCGCCGTGATCTCGATCATGATCGTAACGATATCCTCAGCGATCCTGGCATGTGTTCTGATCATATCCGCGATCGAAATGACTATCGTCAGTATGCTGCCGACAAACAGCATAACGGCAAGAAATATATAGAGCTTTTTCTTCTTGTACCTCTTGCTCACATCGAGGGCGGATTTTGCTATATACAGCCTGCCCGCAAGATCGACCGCCATAAAAAACAGCAGCATCAGTATCGATAATATCTCAAGAGACAGTGAAGCCTTGCCCGTATCGCTCATATACAAAAAGAATTCACCGGGATCGTTCAGTATCTGAAAAATACACTTAACGGCGCTCCATATTCCGAACATCAGGATACCCCTGCAACTGATCTCAATCATGCTGCGGTAGCGCCTCATTTCCACCCTCAAAGGATCATTTACATCAGTCTTCATTTTATATCACCCTAACAGTGTCGAGCCGCCAGATAAGCGGCAAGTGTCAACATAGCGATAAACGCCAGCAGTATGGCAGCGATCATATCTCCCACCAGCCTGCTTTCGTTCTCAAATGAGAATTTTCTGACTCTGACGCTGGAGCTCTGCCTCGTCCACGTATACGGATCGCCGAAATGCGTCCTCAGATATTCCGCGAGCCTCGAAGCATGGACATCACACCATGCGAAGAACCCGTATATTATCTTTGAAACAAGTATTATCAGCGAGTTCAGAGGTTTCCGGTAGAACCAGTCAAAATCTATCGTCACCTCGTCTTGAGGCTTCATCTTTTTGATATACAGGAAGAACGGTATAGAACCGCCTATAAATATCGCAACATATTCCATCACATGAGCCAGATTATACGGATGAGCTATAGTCGCGTTAGGCATCAGTGAATAAAACTGCTTAGGACAGATGCCTATCATCACAGTAACAAGAGTGCCGAGTATCATCGCGAGCTTCATAGTCCACGGTATCGGCCTCTCTATCTCCGGAACATCAGACTCATCGCAAGGTCCGAAGAACACGTAGTAATTTATCTTGAGCGTTATCGAAAGCAGCGTACCTACGCCGCCCGCAGTCACCGCCACAGCAAATACTTCATATCCGCCGTGATGCAGAGCATCCATGATAAGAGCCTTGCTTACAAAACCTGAGAGACCCGGCAGGCCCGCGATAGCAAGCGAAGATATCAGGAAGCACGAAGCAGTTACAGGCATCTTTTTTGCAAGTCCGCCAAGCTCAGTAATATTGCTCTTTCCGGTCGCGTAGATGACAGC
>JAFRGH010000173.1 GCA_017433945.1 Mogibacterium sp.
CACAAGGGCCCGCTTTGCGCAGGAGGATGCAGAAAGAGAAGCAAGAGAGGCACAGATGGCGGCTGAAATGGAGGAGGCTGCCGAAGAGGCTGAGATACGCAGCGAAGCGATCGACGTAGACGAGGTCGAGACAATACCTGACAGCGAGAGATAAGCTGCATTTTGCCGAAGCACCGGCCCTTGTGAGGCAAAGCGAATATCGGCAACTGAAATAATTACGAAAAAGGTGAATAACCAGATATGAAGAATGACTATTTAGAATTAATGAAACTGCCTGCCGACCTGAGGACGGCCCTCGCGGCAAGCCCGCAGATATATTTTCCGGCTGACAAGCGTGAGCTTTATGAGCTCTGCTTCGGTACATCAGGCGGAAGTGTTCACATCGTGGGCTATACTGTTCCGGGCAAGGGATACGTGCAGGAGGCAGAGGTCGTCAGATGCAAAAACGGATCATCCGTTAATTTTACAGAGGAATACATGAGGAGGAGAGATCCTCACTGCATGTATATCGGTGATGATCAGCCTACGGACAAACCGAGGTTTTCGGATGCCTGGAACATGGATTTCAGCGAGCTCAGAGCGGCTACGATGAACTGGCTCGGTGAGCAGCATCTCATCGTTATGCCGGTAAGCATAGGCGGTAAATATCACGGCTACCCGGCTCTGGTCGTATGTCCTGCAAATGCGGCTTTTTTTGCTTACGCACTTGCAAACATACAGGAATTTGTCGGGATCGCCGAGGTAAAGAAGGGATATGAGCCTCGAGGGATAATCTACGTCGCGCCGCCTTTCAGGCATACGCATTTCGGAGGAAAACAGGCGGTGGTCCACTGCAGATCCGAGGAGCTGCACGAAGTATTCTCGTATAACCTGTATCCGGGACCGAGCGCAAAGAAGGGCGTTTTTTCGATGCTGCTCGATATAGGCGAGAACGAAGGATGGATCACTAACCACGCGTCTGCCGCGCTGCTGCAGACGCCGTACGAGAATGAGATAGTGTTTATGCATGAGGGCGCTTCGGGCGGCGGCAAGAGCGAGATGCTCGAAGAAATAAGGCGCGAGACGGACAACCGTGTCCTGCTGGCGAAACACACTCAGACCGGAGAGGAATTCTTCATCAATCTGGGCGACACCTGCGATATCTTCCCTATAGCTGATGATATGGTCATGGCTCATACCGATATGCAGAACACATCCGGCAAGCTTGTGATCACTGATGCCGAGAACGGCTGGTTCCTCAGGGTAGACGGAGATAATTACTATGGCAATATCCCTCTGTATGAGAGGATAAGCATACATCCGGAGGAGCCGCTTGAATTTTTCAATATTGACGGCACACCCGGCGCGACCTGCCTCATATGGGAGCACACCATCGAATCCAACGGCAAGCCGTGCAGCAACCCGAGGGTCATCATTCCGCGTGAGATGATAGATGACATCATTCCGGGCGACGAGGCTCTGGAGGTCGATATCCGTTCATTCGGCGTAAGGATGCCGCCGAGCACGAGGAAGGTTCCTAACTACGGTATAATGGGATTCG
>JAFRGH010000019.1 GCA_017433945.1 Mogibacterium sp.
AGACCCTTCGGGAGCTCTGTCGGATAGTCTTTGAGAGGCAGCTTGTAGATAGCAGCGAGCTCTCTCGCAACACCGAGGTGTCCCCAGAGGTCAGGCCTGTTCGAAAGCGATTTGTTGTCGACCTCGAGTATGACATCGTCGAGTCCTGCTACCTCGGCGACGCACTGACCGACCTGGCAGTCTATGCCGAGATCGGTAAAATCGACTATCTCTCTCTCGTCAGCAGGCGGGAAGATATCGCCGAGATACACTTCGGTAGCTCCGCAGATCATTCCGTATGATTTTTCACCTCTGAGCTTGGATTCCTTGATGAGCACAGGCTCGCCCTCACCGTGCCATACCACCTCGGCGCCCGGCTTTGAGACGCAGACCTTGTGTCCCTCCTGCAGATTCGAGCCTCCGCATACGATCTGCTTGAGCTCGTCTTCGCCAACATCAACTATGCAGATCTTAAGAGCGTCAGCATTAGGATGAGCCTTGATCTCTTTGATCTCGCCGACAACTATATCATGGAACTTGTCAGCTGTTTTTATAACATCCTCGACCTCCACAGTTCTCATAGTGAGGTCGTAAGCGATCTGCTCGTAAGTGAGATCCTCAGGCAGATCGACGTATCTTTCCAGGAATTTAAGTGATATATTCATTTCCGTCCTCCTTATTTGAACTGCTCAAGGAATCTGAGATCAGCGCTGTGGAACAGCCTGACGTCATCAACACCGTAGCGCATCATTACCAGTCTGTCCAGACCGATATTTGTGTAGAACCCGGTCCATTCATCAGGGTCGAGATTTGCAGCTCTGAGTACGTTCGGATGGATCACTCCGCCCGGCATTACCTCTATCCAGCCGGCGTGGTTGCAGGCCTTACAGCCCTTGCCGCCGCAGAGCAGACACTCCATGTCGATCTCGTATCCCGGCTCTGTGAACGGGAAGAAGCCTTCTCTCATCCTGACGTTGACCTTGCGTCCGAATACCTTTTCGAGTATGGTTTCTATCATTACTCGTCCGGAGCTGAATGAGATATTTTTGTCGACAATAAGAGCCTCGTACTGGAAGAACGCTCTTTCGTGTCTCGCGTCAGTGGTCTCATTTCGGTATACGCGGCCCGGATAAACGAATCTTGCAGGAGCGCCGTGCTCAAGCAGATATCTTACCGATCCGCCTGTCAGATGCGGTCTGAGGCAGAGTCTCTCGTTTCCGCGCTTATCCTCGGTACCTTCGATCCAGTATGTGTCCATCGAAGCTCTTGCCGGGTGGTCCGCCGCAAAGTTGAGGTTATCGAACGCGAATTTTTCGCTGCTTATATCGTCTTCGCTGTAGATTTCAAAACCAAGGGATCTAAAGGCATCATTGAGGTCGTAACACATCTGTGTTATCGGATGAAGCGCGCCTCCGGACACTTCAATACCCGGCAGGGTCAGGTCTATCTCGCCGTCTATGACGGAAGCCTTTGCTACCAGCTCCTCCTCCTTCTCACGGATCTTTTCGGCAAACAGGTTCTTTACTTCGTTGGCCTTCATTCCGACTGCTTTTCTCATGTCCGGATCTATGCCGCCGAGACTCTTGAGAACCTCCTGCAGTGAGCTCTTTTTACCGGTGAGTTCCTTGCGTATCGCTTCGAGCTTTTCCATATCAGCTGCGTTTGCGATGCTTGCGAAACCCTCTTCACGGATCTTTTCGAGTTTTTCTAACATCTCTTTCCTCCTTAGTCCTGAAAAATATCAACACATATAGTATCACTACTATTTGGGACATATCAACAATTATTGCGCGTTTTCCTGTACAAATCCACAAGCACAGCTGCAATTCACCGATCAGTCGTATAAATATCCTTGAATAGCCGCGCGGCCGGTGTATATCTTCGGTTTCTCTTTGCCGCGCAGCACTCTGAGCGCTCCCGCCGCCATGGCCTCCTGCTCGACTTCATTTTCGTATATGTATATAGGCGCTATCCAGCCCACGTATTCGCGTATGCCCTCTATCAGCGTCTCGAATCTGGTATAGCGGCCGGTGATCAGTATGCCGTCCACCTGACCCTTGAGCACGACTGCCATAGAGCCTATGTATTTGACGATATTGTAGCCCATCGCATCCCACAGCAGCCTGGCTTTCTCATCGCCATTCTTCACCATTTCGTATACCTCGTCGGCGTCGGATGTACCGAAATGTGAAACGAATCCGCCTGTGCCCGAACAGAGGTGGCGCATCTCGTCTATGCTGTGTGTCTCGAGGTAATCGAGCACTCCCATCAGCGGCAGCGATCCTGTCCTCGTAGCGGTAAAAGGTCCCTCGCCTCCCGCGCCCTCGTTGCAGTCCACCTGTTTGCCGCAGTCGTGAGCAGCGATGGTGATCCCCCCGTCTATGTGAGCGACCACCAGACGTGTTTTATGATAATCGAGGCCGTGTATCTTGCAGTGCTTCATCGCAGTACCCCTGAGATTCAGCGCGTGTGATTCTGTCTTTCTCTCTATGCCTTTTACGCCGGTTATCCTTGCGACGTCCGTATATTCATCGACGCAGATAGGATCGACCATGAACAGCCTGCCGCCGTACTCGGACTGCATTATATGTGCAAGCTGGACCCCAAGCACGGACGGATGCATGGTGCACCCGACATTGTTCCTTATATCATCAAGCAGCCTGTCATTGACCTCATAGGTGCCGGACGGTACGGGATAGCATCCGCCGCCCCTGCCGACGAACGCATCCACATCGGACAGATCTATATCGTTGTCACTTATGAATTTGCGTATGACATTCATCCTGTATTCGAGCTGGTCATTATTTGTTTTAAATGAATTCAGCACGGATGCGTCATGCGAGACCGACGTTTCAAGAACCTTGCGGTTGTCTTCAAACAGCGCAAGCTTTGTGGATGTTGATCCCGGATTTATAACAAAAATTTTGAATCTGTAAGTCTTCATGGCATTTTTCAGTATTTCTCAGTATTTTTCAGTATTTCGCAGTATTTCTCGATCTTTTACCTATTTGCCGGTATCCCTTATATATAGCCTTATTATATCAAAGCGGCGGCAAAT
>JAFRGH010000002.1 GCA_017433945.1 Mogibacterium sp.
AATGCATCCGAGTTCCCTGCCCGGGGAGCGGATGCATTGTCCTGCTGCCTAGGCCTATAACGGACACTGACACGCTGTCTTTGATATGAATTTAGTGCCTGCACTTAAGATGCCGCCCGGAAAGTTGACCTTGTTGACAGTATCCGGCCAGAACTGGGTCTCGAAGCAGACTCCGCTGCGCGGCTCGTATACGGTTCCGCCCTTGCCGACCTGTCCGTGCAGTCCGTTTGCCGTATACATCTGCACTCCCGGCATATCTGTAAACACCTTCATGATTATCCCCGTATCGTGAGACATCAGGGCCGCGATCTCTCTGCATTCACGCCCGGCTCCTTCATGTTCTACGCCTTCCGGATAATCTCCGACGACATAATTGTGATCGTAGCCCTTGCCGAATCTGAGCGCGTCATAATCGGCATCGATATCTCTTCCGAGAGCTTTGAATTCGCGAAAATCCATAGCGGTTCCGCTGACATCCGTCAGTGCGCCCGTTGGGATGAGAGCGTTATCGGTAGCCGTGTAGTAATCAGCCCTTATCTGCGCTTCGTGGCCGAGTACTGATCCGCTGTCGTGACCGTTGAGGTTAAAATAGCTGTGATTGGTGAAGCCTATCGGCGTATCCGCGTCAGACTCCGCCTCGTAGATTATTTCGAGAGCGCCGCTGTCGGTCAGTCGGTATGTTATCTCAAGATGCATATTGCCCGGGAACCCCTGATCTCCGGCAGGGCTGTCCAGACAGAATGTGATCTGGCTGTCCGAAAGATTATCGCTTGCCTGCTTTGATACGCCGTCACTGATGCTCTCGGACGCGACGGCGTTCATCAGATCTCCCGAATTCACCTTTGTGAACGGTATCCTGACATCCCACAGTCTGTGATTATACGGATCTCTGCCTCCGTGCAGCGTGTTCAGGCCCTCATTGGCTGTGAGCTGATATTCTCTTCCGCTCAGGGTGAAGCTCGCGTTTGATATTCTGTTCGCCACACGTCCTATCGAGCCGCCGAGTGAACCGTGTCCTGCTTCGTATCCGGCCGCGTCCTCATAGCCCAGCACAACATCAATCATCCTGCCGTGCCTGTCCGGCACGTTCAGGCTTACCAGCGCCGCGCCGTAGTTGGTAACAGCCGCGGACATGCCCCTGTTATTTCTGAGAATATACAGACCGGCATCCTTACCGCTGCTGAGCTTTCCGAAATTCCTTATTATCATTACTTTTCCTCTCTTTTCCAGCAAAACCTTATTCATCGATAGCTGCCGTGCTTTTCCTTGAATCGCTGCTTGTCCTCGTACATCGATCTGTCAGCCCGCTTGAATACTAGATCAAGCGACATGTCATCCGATGCCAGCTCCGCCATGCCTATCGACGCGGCGTATCTCTCCCACGGCTCCGCGTTCGTGTCAGAGTATGTTCTGTCAAAATCCGCTCTGATTTGTTCTATGATATCGTGCCTGTTCTCATAATCCTGACCCTGCAGTATGACTACGAATTCATCTCCGCCGATGCGATATACCGGCGAATGCTTGAAGGCCTCGCAAATCATCCTGCAGCTGCCCTTGATATACATATCGCCGTTCCTGTGTCCGTGCTTGTCATTGATCATCTTGAGATCGTTAAGATCCACCATCACTATCGCCAGATCATGCTCGCCCGAATTGATCAGCTCATCCAGCTCATCTGATTTCTTAACATATGCCGCCTTACTGCCTACGCCGGTCAGAGAATCCTTGTATGCCTCCTGCGTGATCTGCCCGATCCTTTCATCACGGTCCCTGATGTCCTCCGCGGCGCGAAGCACATCCCTCTGCAGCACGTCCACATCGCTCAGGTAGTCGATGATGCTTATCTGCATGGAATGTATTCCCTCATACAGCCGCGTTATCTCATCATTACCGCCGCTTTCCAGCTGAACGACTCCTGCCTCTTCATATCCCGCGTTAACGGCCGGCCTGAATTTATTCATTTCCGCGCTCAGCCTGTTTACCCGACGTATCACTATGCGGTTGATGAACACGACCGCGATTGCCAGCACTATGCATGTGAGCGCAATGGCCGCAAGAATTATGTATAGCAGAGCTCTGTGCCTTTCGGCCATGACTTCATTCATCTCAAAATCACAGCCTACGTTGCAGACCAGATTTTTATCTGAATCATATACAGGTGCGTATGCCGAGCAGAGCCATCCCCAGTCACCGGTTGAGATCATAGGATCGCCCGGATTCCTTGCATCAAGAACCCCTCTGAGCTCTACCTCTCTCTCCTCGTAGTAGCCTGTTTCATACAGAGGGTTATCGTAATCGTCCAGGAGATACATATCATAGAGCGCATCCTTATCCCCGATGGCTACGATATAGAGATATTTCATGGACTCCATGTTATCGAGATAGTTCTGCAGTGCGTTCCGCGTCTTTACATATCCCTCCCAGAGATCATGCTCCACAAGATAATCCTCGATAAGCTGCTCATTATCCTCTTTTTCCGCTTTGTCTCTCAATGCCTGGAACTCATCGGATTCAGCTGCCTCTCTCAGCCTCGCGATATAATCTACATCGAGCATCGAAGCAAAATTGACTGCAGTATCCAGAGCCACATCCTTATAATACCTGTCTATCTGATTGGCATTGATCCTGTATGCCAGGAAAGCCGTACCAATACCCACTGCAAGAACGGTGACGATAATGAATACGTAGAGCTTAAGCCCGATCGATGATTTTGTTCCGCTCTTCATCCTGTTACCCTCTTTCATTGCAGATAAATCGTGCGATTAGGGATATATTATCACATTTGAGCAATTATAGGAACAAAATGTTGATTTTTGTTTGTTGTATTGACGCCTCTCTGTTACAATTCAGCCCTCGGCCGGGAACATACAGCTCTGACAGCCGCACGGCCGATGTGTCGTGAGCGAGGGACCACATCGAGACAGCGGCTTTGCAACAGTATGTATACATGCAAATAATGCTATTGTAGGTGGCCGAGGACTGAATTGTAACACCTCTCTTATCTGCCTATATTAGTTCCGACCACTTCTCCCTTCATGCCCTGCTTAGGTGCCTCGATAGCAAAGCGCTTTATGTACAGCAGCTCCTCGGCGCCTTCTCTTCCGTATGAAAAATGCTTATATGTCTCAGGCGGTATGATGACGCTGCCGCCCTCTCTCACCTGATCCATGGTGGCAAAGACAAGCTCGAGCAGCTTCGATTCGCTCAATCCGACCAGACTGTTCCTGTATCCTATGATGACATAGTCAAAGCTCCCGTGCGCGTCAGAAAGTGTATCCGGCGTCACGGTCTGCACGCCCTCCATGCGCTCATCGGTATCCTTTGCCAGCAGTATGCTGCCGCAGCATCCGTTCCTCTTCATCAGGTCGGCAAAATCCGTCTCTGTCTCATTTTCATCAGTGAACCATTTTCTCGACATGCCGTCATTGAGCAGCAGCTGGAAATATCTCTGCTCCATCGATTCGAGCAGCTCAAGATCCGAGTTGACTACGGATTCATCGTCGTGCACGAGGTATATAGAGCCTCCCGCGCTCTCGAGGTCTCTGGTCTTGACATACTGCTTCGGCACGCTGCCTGTATCTGCAGAAATTTTATACGTGCTTCTAAGCTGCTTCGCGATCTGCCAGAGCGGTGTGTCCTCAGCCTCCATATCCTTAGGCACCATGATGAATTTGAGCGCGCCCTTGCGGAGCGGACGATAAGGCTTTGCCGCCTCACGCATGAATTTCTGCGGATCAAGCAGTGAATCAAGTGTCGAATCCGTCTCATGCTGTCCGTAGATAAGATCCATATATTCATCAGGCTGAGTACATCCCATCGGCCTGCAGTTGACCTATATCAGTACCGGTCCGTTCTTATCGAGCATATACTCGCCGTGTATCATCCCGTATCTGACGCCGACCGCATCGGCTACCTTGAGAGCATATTCGATCATGGCGCTGTGGCCCGGCTCAAGCCTGACAACGGTTTCCATCGTGTTGTATATGAATCCGCCCTCTGCCGTCCTGATCTTTTTATAGGTCAGCACGGATGTCACTCTGTGGACACCATTGCATGAAACTGTATTAACGATGTATTCCGGTCCGACGATCCTTTCCTGTACCAGGACCTCGGTATTCGCAGCTCCGAAAAAAGAGTCCTGCGTCAGCAGTTCCCTGACAGCAGCCTCGACCTCATCAAGATTATCACACAGATACAGGCCGGCGCTGCCTGCGCCGCGCAGAGGCTTTACTACCGCGCAATCGAGCCCGAGCTCATGGCAGAATTCCATCGCCTCCTCTGCCGATTTTACCTTGCGGCCTCTGATCGACCTTATTCCCGCATCGTCGAGGGCCTGGTGCATCGCGTCTTTTTTGATCATCTTGTCTATATTGGCCCATGCGTTGCCCGGAAGCCCGAGGTCATCAGCAAGATGAGTAGCAAGAGGCACTCCGCCCTCCGATCCTGCAATCACCAGCATAGGATCAAACTTTCGCACCTCTTCAAGAGTCTCCTCATAGCTGTCAGCCTCACTGATCATATCCGGCTCTCTGTTAAACAGAGAATAGCTTGACCTGCGAAGCTCCAGCAGATCTTCAGAGCCACCCTGCGGCTCGAGAACCACCGGATTATATCCCCTGCGCCAGATATCCTCCACATAGTTATAGCCTGTGGAGACAGCGTCAACTATAACAATATTCCTCATAACACATACTCCTTGCATACATTATTACATCCATTTTTAAATTCAATTTACTCTTTTAATATAACAAACCCCGGCTGCATACTCAATAAACGTATATTCATAATGTGCCTGAAAAGCGTGCCCGCTGACTAAAAAGTAAATCGGCTCGTAAGTCTCTATTGACTCACGAGCCGTTCATGTTTGTTTATATTCGTTCTGCTATGATCACTCTGTCATGATCTGCCATATCCTTGTACTTGCGTATGTTTGCAAAGGATCCGGATTTCATCAGCAGTCTCTTGACGCTTCCGGCCTGATCGGCGCCGATCTCCAGCGCCAGTATGCCTCCAGACCTCAGATGGCTTCCGGCCTGATCGGCAATTATCCTGTAATAATCGAGACCGTCATCTCCGCCGTCCAGCGCCATCCTTGGCTCGTGATCCCTCACCTCTGTGCTTAGAGTTTCGATCACGTCGCTCTCAATATACGGCGGATTGCAGACTATCAGATCAAAGACCTTGTATTCAGGCAGGGCATCGAACATATCCCCTACAAGGAAAATGCAGCGCCTGTTGACTCCGTTTAGTCCCGCGTTGCTCATTGCTGTATGGAGAGCGTCTTCTGACGCGTCACTCATAGTAACGTATGCGTTAGGAACCTTCGCGGCAATGCTTACTCCTATAGCGCCGCTGCCCGTGCACAGATCAAGTACATCAGGATGCGGAACATCACTGTCTGCAAGTATCTCGATGACCTTTTCGGTCAGCACCTCGGTATCCAGCCTCGGGATCAGCACAGACGGATTGACTCTGAATGGCAGTCCCATGAACTCCTGCATCCCCAGTATGTACTGGAGAGGCGTGCCTGTCAGTCTCGACTGTATCCTCTTATCGTACTCGTCAAAATCCTCCTTGCGCATCAGCTCCTTGCCCCTTGTGATAAGCTCGGTGCGTGTCAGTCCGGTCGCGTAGGACATGATAGTCGTCGCCTCGTTCCTGCCGTTTTCCACCATGCTTAACGCAGCCTGGCCCCATTTGAGAGCATTTTCGATTGTCATTATGTCATTGGTATATCTGCGCTTG
This sequence comes from Mogibacterium sp., assembly GCA_017433945.1. Lineage (GTDB taxonomy): Bacteria > Bacillota > Clostridia > Peptostreptococcales > Anaerovoracaceae > Crickella. Next base: position 5,746 of record JAFRGH010000002.1, read on the forward strand.
AGGGTTCTCTGCTTCGCCTCGTTGGCATCATGCTCGGCGATCCCGGCAGCCAGCGACTGCTCATTATCGCCGTCTATATGCGTTACCGTGTAGCCGCCGTTATCCTTGTCAAGCTCATTGAGAAATTCTATCGCGGCGTTGATGCCCTCTTCGCTTCCGGCTGTATCCGCCTCTTCAGGCATCTTTCGCCTCATCACCTCAGAGCCCTCGCGCCACATATCCATATCATCAGACTCAGCCGGTTCTTCAGACTTTTTGAACATACCCTTTACAGACTCGATCAGGCCCTTTGCGCCGTCCTTAGCCTTTTCTCCAAGAGCAGCGAAGTCTATACCGGCTATCTTATTGTCCTCCTCCAGCTCGACAGGCTTGCTTTCATTACCGACTAAGCCATCCTCCGGACCGCGGTTCTCCCATTCGCTGATCTGTTTCGAGAGCTCCTCCGCAGCCTCTTTGGCCGCCTCACTCTCACCCATCATCGTATTGATTCCATTGAGATCGAGTATGTCCGTATATTCTATATCCGACGAGGTCGCTGTCATCTCCGGAACAAGCTCTTCCAGCTCTGTTTTTTCATCAGCATCACCCTCAGGGAACAATTCCCTGATATCTGTATATCCATCCTCTCCGTCATCCTGATCATCTGTCGCCTTGCCGAACATCTCATCGATCTCGGCTGCGGCAGCTTCCGCAGCCTCGCTGGTCTCTGCATCTGCTGCAGAAATAATATCAGCAGCTGTTTCGGACTTTGCGGCATTTGCGGCATCAGACTCTGCGGCTTTTGCGGCAGCTTCTCTGAGCGCCTGCTCCGCCTCGTCGCGGCTCTCCAGATATTCATCAGGTATCAGATTATCATATGCGAATGTCGGGACAAAGCCGGGATCATCATTTTCCTTTTCCTTGTCTGCTTCGGTTTCTGCCTGTGTCTCCGTCTCAGATTCAGGCACAGCAGCTTCTCTTGCCTTTAATGACTCGGCAATATAATCGGGCATCTCAATCGGATTGCCATCCTTATCTACGAAGCCGTCTATTTCATCTGTTTCCGGATCGACCAGTACAGCCTTTAATGACAGTATGCCTACCTCGAGCTGCTCCCTGGTCGGCTCCATAGTTGTCAGTCTCTGCAGCATCAGGCCCGGATAGCTCAGTATTCTGACAAGTCTGCCGTCCGATCTGCCCGCAAGTCTCAGGAGCTCATAGCTTATACCGGCAATGACCGGGATAAGCAGTATCCTCGATGTGATCCTCCAGAACAGATTCGGCCAGCCGAGGAAACTGAAGAGCAGCAGACTGACGATGAGTACGAATACCATAAATGATGTGCCGCACCTCGGGTGCAGAGTGTAGAACTGATCCGCGTTGTCCGGCGTCAGCTCGAGATCATTTTCGTAGCAGTGTATAGTCTTGTGCTCCGCGCCGTGATAGCGGAACAGCGTCTTGATGTCCTCAAGCCGCCTTATTGCGGCGACATATCCTATGAACATCGCGATCCTCAGTATGCCCTCTACAAAATTGAGCACAATAACATTGCTGACCCATTTGCCGAGGAAATTCACCACCCATGTCGGCAGTATGATGAAGAATACGACCGAGACCACGAGCGCGAAGATGACCGCCGAGATCATCATAAAATTCCATGCGGCTCTCGATCCGAACTTGTTATTTACCCATGTCTCGAGTTTGCCCGGTTCCTCATCATATTCATCAGGCGCGTACATTTCCAGTATGTCAGCGGATTCCATCAGTGTTGACATTCCGTTGACAAAAGAGCGCGCGAACGCGACGATGCCTCTGACAAACGGCACCTTCATCACTGACGGAGCCGGCGCTTTCTTTTTTGTCCTGAGATACAGATCACCCTGCGGCAGCCTCATCGCAAGCGCGAGTCTGTCCGGACCCTGCATCATTATTCCTTCCATGACAGCCTGACCTCCTATCGAAGTAGGACAGGCCTCTTTGATAAAAATCTTGCTGTAATCCAACTTTGCCATTTTATCCAATCCCCGTTTTTTTTGTATTACCTCAGCTTCTTAAGCATAAAATTGACAAAATCCGCATTGCTCTTTGTGCTCGACAGATTGTCTATGATCTCCTCTGTCACATCCATGACGCTTCCCGAGGACATGGCCCTGCGCAGCATATACATCACCTGGTACTCCTCCTGTGTAAGCAGCAGATCCTCTCTCCTCGTTCCCGATTTGTACAGGTCGATGGCAGGGAATATCCTGCGCTCGCTGAGCTGTCTGTCAAGGTGCAGCTCCATGTTGCCGGTTCCCTTGAATTCCTCATAAATGACATCGTCCATGCGGCTGCCTGTATCTACCAGAGCAGTCGCGAGTATAGTCACGCTGCCGCCCTCCTCGAGATTTCGCGCAGTTCCGAAGAATTTTTTCGGCGGATGCAGAGCTCCCGGATCGAGACCTCCTGACAGTGTCCTTCCGGATGCAGGGACTTCCATATTGTATGCCCTTGCAAGTCTCGTGATGGAGTCGAGCAGTATAACAACGTCCCTGCCGGATTCCGCCAGTCTCTTTGCCCTCTCGATGACCATCTGAGCGACCTTGACATGATGTCTTGTCTCCTCATCGAATGTCGAGTAGATGACCTCGGAATGGTGAAGGCTCCTCTTCATATCCGTGACCTCTTCAGGTCTCTCGTCCACGAGCAGGACGATCAGCTCGATATCCGGATACTTATCCTCTATCGATGCCGCTATCTTTTTGAGCAGTACGGTCTTGCCGGCCTTTGGCTGAGCGACTATCAGACCTCTCTGACCTCTTCCGATAGGCGCCACCAGATCCATGACTCTTGTCGACAGATCTATGCTCGAATTCTCGAGCACTATCTTTTCATTCGGAAATACCGGAGTCAGGTTGTCGAAATGAGGTCTCCTCTTCGACTCGACCGGATCCATGCCATTGACGCTCTTGACATAGAGCAGAGCACCGAAACGCTCTCCGGTCCTCGGAGCTCTCGTTATACCGTGTATCTTATCGCCCGTCCTCAGCCCGAAACGTCTGATCTGGCTGTTCGATACATATATATCCTTGTTTGATGTCAGGAAATTGTCGAATCTGAGGAAGCCGAAGCCGTCCTCCGCGATCTCGAGTATTCCCTCCACCTCCGGACGCTCCTCCTGCGGTTCAGGCTTCTCGGCCGCTTCAGCCTTTTCAGTTTTTTCAGGCTTTTCGGCTTCCTGAGTCTCAGCAGTCTCTTGCACGACATCATCTTCAATTTTATTATTTATTATTTTTTCCTCTGACATGCAGTCCTCCGATTATAAATGATCATTTGCTGAATTGTTCCTCTGCAGCTCCTACAGCTCCTCGTTCGCGCCGACCGTCGTCAGTATCTCCTCTTCGGATTTGTCGACCTGGCTCACCTGCAGCTTTTCTATGTCCTCATCAGCGACCGCTTCGTTCAGAGCCAGCAGTGTAGGCGACAGGTATACAGTCGACAGCTGCTTGCCGTCCAGACTGATTATCGATCTCTCTGTAAAGTTCTTACCTCTTATATAGTAGCGGTCACCTATCTTTATAACATCTCTGATGCTGATATCCTTGTGGCCCATCTTCATGTCGACAGTTTTAAACGGTCTTTCTCCTCCGAAGGCATAGCTTTTGCCGTACAGCATATCATATGCGAGAGCCTCCTGGTCGTCCAGATAGGATTTGTCCTTTGCGGAATTGCTCTGCTGATAATCGAACATGATGCCCTCATGAGACATGCCTGCATCTGACAGCAGGATCGCGCCGCTCTCATACGAATGTATATCCCTGTCCTTTTTTTCAAGACCGATATTGTCCCAGATGACGTATCTGGTCTGATACAGATCGTCAGCCTTGTAGTTCTCTTCCTTGACATCGAGCGCCGGGATGTGATCGCCGTAAATTATCATTACTGTAGGCTCTTCGGCCTTTTCGATGGCATCGATCAGATCGCCTATGAATGTATCCATCTCGTGGCATTCGTTCAGATAGTATTCGTATTTCCATCGTGTCTCTTCATCATCTGCCGTGACAGTCGTATATGGATTCTTGAATACCTGCTCGGTCGGATAAGCACCGTGTCCCTCCACGGATATTACATGGAGGAAATCTCTCTGCTCGGTCGATGTCATGATATCCATGATCTCGCCGGTCAGGACCGTATCCTTGCACCAGTTGGTCGGAGTGAATGACACATTGTTCATGTATTCGACCGAGGTAAATGTATTGAAGCCGAGGTTAGCGTAGACCTCGTTGCGGTTGTAGAACAGAGCGCGGTGATCGTGGAGCGCGCTGGTCTCGTAGCCGTGCGCGCGCGTCACATATGCCATGCTCTCCAGAGTCTCCTTGCGGAGCTTACCCTTGTATGGATACTCTCCCGGTCCGAAGAATCTCGCGCTGATGCCTGTGAGCACCTCGAACTCGGTGTTGGCTGTTCCGGCGCCGCAGGCAGGAACTATGAATCTGCCGCTTGTATACTCCTTGCTCAGCTTGTTGAATACCGGCGTCGGATCCTTATCTACTGAAATGTTCGCGTAATCCTGCGCCACAGTGAACGATTCCATCTGGAGCACTATGATATTAGGGTGATCCTTACTGTCGTCTTTTTCGGCCAGCAGCGTATCAGTGCCTTTCCGGGTCTTATCCTCCAGTATCTCATCTATCAGCTCCTGAGAATAACCCGAAGGTCTCGAGATACCGGCATTTGCTGATGTCATTATAAAGCAGTACGCGATGCCGTAATCCCTGTACGCATAGTTGAGGTTGCCGAAAAATGTTCCGACCACTCCGGTCTTGATCGCTCCGACTGTCGCTCCCGCTGTGACCGCGACGGTCAGCAGCACTGCCGCGATGCTCTTGCTGTAGCGGATGTTCTGCCATTTTTCACTGCGTATGAAGATCATCACTATCGCGAGCACGCCGAGCACTAAGGCAGCGATGAGAAGCGCGATCTGCCAGCTTGTGTAATATGTGGTCATGATAGTGAGGCCGTCCGCGAAATTCTGCATATCATAGAGGGTGAACGGTGTCATTCTCGAGAGGAGTATAACGCCGTTTACCGTACCGAGTATGATCCACAGCAGAGAAATAATGAACCACGCGAATCTGCGTTTTTTGAACAGCAGGGCAAAGGTCATCGTGCAGAATATTATCAGTACATTGTAGAGGAACACGAGCGGATGTGAAACCATCCATACCAGGCATTCGCCTATTCCCCTGGATATTCTTCCGAATATCTCCATGTACAGATTTATGACAAAAGCGCCGAGAGCCATGAGCAGTATGTATTTGACCTCATGTCTGTCCGCATCAAAATACTTCGCCGCTCTTCGCGGGAATATCTTATAGAAAATCTTCTTTATATTGTAGCCGAGTCTTTTTATAGGCGACGCTATTATCGCCAGTATCCATTTTATCTTTTCTAACAAATTCCTGCCTCCCTGAGGCTGTCTGCAAGCTTAGCGAATTCTTCCATGTTCAGACTCTCAGCTCTTCTCGACGTGTCTATTCCGGCATCCTCGAGAGCTGCCGCGATCTTATTTTTGTCGGCGTTCCCGAGCGACATCAGAGAATTAAGGAGAGTCTTGCGTCTCTGTGAAAATCCCGCCTTGATGCATCTGAAGAAAAAAGCTTCGTCCGCCGGATGAACAGGTTTTTCATCCAGCAGGTCCATTCTCAGAACGACCGAGTCGACCTTCGGAACAGGATAGAAGCATTCCCTTCCGGCCTGAACTATTTCGCTGACCTGTGAATAATAGTGTACAGAATAAGTGATAGCGCCCGAGAGCTTGCTTCCGGGCTCAGCGGCTATCCTGTCTCCGACCTCCTTTTGCATCATTGCAGTGATGCTTGCCGCTCCGGTATCAGATTCGAGCAGCTTCATGATTATCGGAGTTGTGATGTAATAAGGCAGATTGCCCACTATGCGAAGCTCTTTGAGTCCGAATTCTTCAAGCTCTCTTTGAGCTGTTCCACGTATATCTGTCTCGAGTATATCCGCATGCATCAGTTCGACATTGTCCATGCCAAAGGTCTTTATCCTCAGGCCCTCTATCATGCGTTCATCAAGATCCACAGCTATGACCCTTCCGGCTCTCTCAGCCAGAGGCAGAGTCAGAGCCCCGGTGCCCGGTCCTATCTCTATAACAAGACTGTCCTTAGTGACACCGCTGCCTTCGATGATGGCATCGATCACATCTCCGTCCACAAGAAAATTCTGTCCGAGACTTTTTGAAGGTTTCAGTCCGCCCAGCTCCCTTGGAGCTCTGCTTGCGGCTCTCTGAGCCTGCATCTTTTTATTCAGTTTCCTTGACCGCTTTCCTGAGCTCATCTGATCCTATTCCAAATCCTTTTAATTTTTTGAGCATTGCTCTCGCGTTTCCGTAGCCTATCCCGAGTCTGCCGCAGACGGCTGCTCTCTTTTCAGCCGATCCGCTTCCTCCGGCAAGTCCCAGCTCTGTCAGCTCATCAATGCTGACCTCATCCTGCGGCGCAGCAGTTCCATCCGTATCCCTGCCGGCAAGCTCTAGCGCTCTGGCTACAGCCTCAGCTATCACTTCCGGCGCCGAATTTTCTATTCCTATATCATCCCCGGCAAGCGCATCTCTGCGCTCTATGTAGCAGTTGACGGATCCCGGGAATGTTGCGTTCAGCTTTTTCCTTATCTCTTCGCCTGCATGATCGGGATCTGTCAGTATCAGGAGACCCTTTTCGAGATATGCTTTTTCAAGCACCTTCCATGTTTCAGCCGTGATACCGAATCCGTGGGTAGGGATGATAAGAGCATCGCACGCCTTTGATACGGCATCCACATCATCTCTTCCCTCTACTACTATCGCCCTTGATACTCTTAATTTGCGTAAAGGATCATTCATCCTTTTTCTCCGTTTCCTTACTCTTGTCAGCGCTGCTGTCATCATCGAAGAGGAACAGTATCTCTCCGTCGTTCAGTAGCCTCAGCTGATCGCGCGCCTTTTCCTCGACATAGTCTCTGTCCCTGCTCTTTTTAAGCTCTTCGTTCAGCTTTTCTCTCTCTTCCTCGAGTTCTTTTTGCTGTTTTTTGAGAGCAATGTTCTCGGCCTTGAGCCTGACTATCTCCCTGCCGCACATGGTCATCAGCAGCGCAAGGATGATAATGAGCAATATCACGGTACGGCGTTTCTTTGCAAGCCTTTTTTTGTCACGCGCGCGGCGTCTCTGCTCTATCTGCGCCGCGAAGGCTTCGTCCGCAGACATGCTGTTTTCGCTTATTTGATTGTTTTCAGCATATATCCTGTTTTCTTCTTCCATCTTATGACCCTGATGAAATCCTTAACTATATATCATATACCGAGTATAGGTCTCGGATCGCGAGGCGTATCATTCTGTCTGATCTCGAAATGCAGATGTGAACCGAAGCTGTGCCCGGTATTACCTACCAGTGAGATGTTCTGACCCTGATATACCTTGTCTCCGACATTTACAAGCAGCTTGCTGCAGTGTCCGTATCTTGTCAGTCTGCCGTTTTCATGATCTATATCCACGCAGAGACCGTATCCGGCGTACCATCCCGCCCTGACGACTGTTCCTCCGTCGGATGCATATATAGGTGTTCCTGTTGGTGCACCCATGTCTATACCTGAATGCAGTCTTCCCCATCTATAGCCAAAATTGGATGTGAGCGTATAGTTGTAGATAGGCATAGCATAGGTTCCTGTCGGCGCAGTCTTTGGTCTCTCCTTGGTTCCTATCAGGATTATCTTATCCTGCTTTTTTCTGATCACTTCGATATTGTCAGTCTTTCTCTTTGTGATCTCTCCGCCTACCTTGGTCAGAGTACCCTCGAATATCTGTACGCCGTCAACACCCTCCTGCTGAGTATAGGTATCTCCCTTGTAATAATCAGCCGAATCTTTTTTGATCGTCTCGTACTCTATCGTCTCTTTCATTCTTCCGGTTTCGACCATTTTGATGCTGACCGGTTCCACCTCGGTGCGTATGCAGACCTTGTCTCCCTGCTCCACCTCGGTAACAAGCTCATTGTCCTCTTCATCGTAGATATCCATCTTATCTACGCCGAATTTGGCCGCAACGCTCGCGAGCGTCTCATTTTCCTCAACTATATGATCTATCCTGAGTTCACCGCCCTCAGTCATCATCCTGCCGGCATCCTCATTACTCTGTACACTCGTGAGCAGTACGTTGACCGGCTCTATGCTCAGTTCATTGGTGAATTTCGCGGAAACGAGCTCCATTCCGTCGTCCGGTCTGCTTAGCTCGTTCATTGTTTCCTGAAGCAGAGAATCAGCATCCTCTCTGCTCTTTACGACAGCTGTTATCTTTTCTCCGTCAAAGACGCCAAACGCCTCCGTTTCGATATCGGTCATGTATATCAGCTTGTTTACTGCCGTATCTGAATCGTCCGTACTCTTACCGCTTCTGTCTACAAGATTGAATGTTACATTCTGGTTCGCGGTAAATCTTATCTCTGCTCCGTTTTCGTTATTTTCGGTCAGTCGCTCGCCCGCTATGCTGAGTACGTCTGTTACCTCATCCTGATTGCTGACATAGCCGAGCACCTTGCCGTTATAAGAGTATTCATAAACAGTGAATCTGTCGAATAATATAAGCATTCCGGCTGCCAGTACTCCGATTATTACTATGGCCGTACCTATGATCCTGCGTGAATGCCTGTATGAGTCTGCCATTTTGTGCATTCCCACGATCAGGCTTCTCCACATAGCAGAGAATGTCAGATATATCTTTTCCTGTATTACATCAAAGAGGTCTACAGGTCTTGACATGATACCGGCAGCACGGCCCGGTCTGTATACAGCTTTGTTATTTTGGGCTTTGCTCTTTTTTGACTTTTTTCCGGAGCTGTTTTTTTCGGACTTTTGACTGTCCTCGTTCTCTGCCGCATGATCACTGATCACGGCGGCATCTTCGGGCGAGAGATTTTTTGTCTTTAAAAATTTCGCGTATGCTGCTGCAATGGCTCTTATCTCTTCCTCGCTCTGTCCGAAATCCTGATCTATATTATGCCGCGAAAATGCTGCCGCCGCGTCCCTCTCTGCGGCAGTCCGGTATTCAGCTTTTTCACTGCTTATATTCTCTGTCTTTGTTTCTACAGTTTTTTTCCTGTTTCCTGGATCCATTTATAAGCCTCGTCTGCACGCTCTCTGCAGCATGTGCAGATCATTCCTTCATCTGTATATCCTGTATCCCTGCATTTATCACATCTGTAATGTCTCCTCAGATAGTCTGCAGGATATCCGTGTTCTGTAAGCAGCTCCGCTTTATTCTCTTCAAGCTCTCTTCGTCTCTGCCTCAGTTCATCTCTCCTGATTCTCCCCGATGCGGCCGGATCAAGATTGAGCATCTCACTGTTCAGTTCGCTCTCCCTTGCTAATATTGAATCAAGCTCTGGTATCTCTCTGCGAAGCTTCTCTGTCCTTGCGTTCCTGTCCTCTTCCTCTTTGCTCCTGATATAGTCAAAATACTCTCTCAGCACTCTTCGGCTGACTCTTGCCTCCGGCTGGGATTGCTTTTCGATATTCTTTCCCGCGTTATACGCGTTAGATTCTGTCTGCTCCTGCCTGCGGACTGTTCTCGTGTTTATTCCGCCCTTTTCGAGCATCCTGTTTTCGAGCACCTTGTTTACATATCTGAGATTCGGCTCCCTGATGCCTCCGGACGCCCTGCATGCATCTATGACCTCTTTGACTGAGAATCCCATTTCATCGAACCATCGATCCATTATCTCTCTGTCAGAAGGATTTGGCAGACGGTTGAAGCCCAGCTCCCTGAACACCTGCCCGTAGGCCGCGCTTCTCTTGCTGTGCCTGTCGAGCATCTGCTTTACCTGGGCCACATCGCGGCATCCCTCCTCAGTCCAGCGGAGAGCTACCTTAAAAATATAGTCTACGCTGTATTTTTCCAGATCCGCGCAGTAATCTATCGCAAAATTCAGTATGTCCGGCTCGATATTATATACCTTGACCGCGTCGCTGAGCTTTGCAGTTTCCTGTCTCGAAATCGTGCGCCCGCTTATGATCTGATATTTATCGAATATTTCCTTGAGCTGGCGGTTTATCAGCCTCGCGATTATCTCTTCGGCTGATTCAGAGTTATCTGCGCTGATGCTGTCTTCGTCCGCGCTTAATATCTCACGTCCTGAGCGTTCGCTGCCGAAGCCGCTGTCATACGCGTACGACGACGCATTTCTGTCGCTGTCGATTCCGTTCCTGCCGTAAAACATATCTATCTGTCTGACGAATTCGACCTCGCGTTCACCTTCACCGGTTTCCATCAGCTTTACGAGTCCGCAGCCGGCCCAGTATTCCCATGCCTTTTCTATTTCATCCTCGCTTATTCCGAGCGTCATCGACAGAGCGCGCGAGTCGAGCTGTTCATCGTACTGAGCGTACATCAGGCAAAAGAGGTACAGCTTAACATATTCTCCCGGCGCATCCGGAAGAAACTCGTTGATAAAGAGGTTTTCCACTCTTGTCGTATACAGGAATATATCCTTCCTTTCGGCTGTCCTGAATTTTGTTCTTCCCATATCGGATCAGTATTCTTCGTCTGCTCTATTCTCTTGCTATATTGCCGAATTTGACATATCTCGGTACCCAGGCCAGAGTCGCTACTCCGACAGGCCCGTTACGATGCTTGGCTATATTGACCGCGCAGGTTAGCCCCGTATCCGCGTCTATATTCGCCCTCTCCTCGTCTGTGCTGTAGTAGTCCTCTCTCTTGAGAAATATAACTATATCCGCGTCCTGTTCTATCGCGCCCGAGTCTCTCAGGTCTGAAAGCTTAGGCATGTGGTCGCCGCCTCTCTGCTCAGGTCCCCTGGACAGCTGCGAGAGCAGTATCACCGCGCAGTCGAGCTCCTTTGCCATTATCTTGATAGATCTTGTAATGGCTCCTATTTCCTTTTCTCTCTGTTCTATCCTGTATCCGCCCATGCTCATCAGCTGCAGATAGTCTATGATGACCAAATCAAGACCGCCGCGTTCCTGCTTGAAACGGCGGCATTTGTTCTTCATCTCTACAGGAGTGATGACGGATGTCTCATCTATGACCATGTCCACACCGTAAAAGCTGTCCTGAGCTGCGCTTATGCTTTCCCAATCCTCTGCGGTGAGGTCGCCGTGCCTGATATTTTCAAGCGGTACGCTCGATGTCATCGCGAGCAGTCTCTGACCAAGCTGCGTATATGACATCTCAAGACTGAATACCATGACCTTGTTTCCGAGTGAAGCGGCGTGCTCTGCTATGTTCAGCGCAAAGGCAGTCTTGCCTACGCCCGGTCTCGCGGCCAGTATTATGAGGTCCGTCTTCTGGAAGCCGCCCAGTATGCGGTCTACCTCCTTATAGCCGGTCTCGATGCCCTTGATCTCTCCGCCTTGTCTCTCAAGCTCCTGTATCTCCTTGATATTCTCAAAGAGAACATCGTTTATGTCGGTGTATCTTGTCTTTTGTGATTTATGAGAAATTTCGAGTATTCTCTGCTCGGCGCTGTCGAGTATGTCCTCAGGAGGCAGCTCCTGAGAGTATGCTGCCTCTCTTATCTTTTCGGCCTGCTCTATCAGCTGGCGCATCTTGGATTTGCTTGCTACTGTCTCTGCGTAATATTTTGCATTCGAAACGACGATGGTCTCATCTATCAGCCTGCTCAGGTATGTGATGCCTCCGACCATCTCTGCTGTTTTGCGCAGCTTGAGCGCGGAATATACAGTTGTTATGTCTATACCGGTGCCCTTTTGCTCCATTTCGAGGATAGTTCTGTATATCTCCTGATGTTCCTTCAGGTAAAAATCCTCCGGATACAGCACGCCGTTCACATCTGCCCTTGCGTCGCTGTTTTTGAGCATCGCGCCGAGTACCGCCTTTTCGGCTTCCAGATCCTGCGGCGGCATCAATATATTGCTGTTTCTCTCTTCGTCCATGCGTATCGCTTCCGTGCGTTTCGCTGAATTATAAATATCAGCGTATTATCAGTTGTCGCTCTCGATGCTGACCTTGATCTTTGCCGTCACTTCCTGGAAAAGCTTGAGCTCGACCTCTGTTTCTCCTGTTTCCTTGATAGGCTTGCTCAGAACTATCTTGCGGCGGTCTATCTCTTCACCGGTCTGCTCCCTGATGGCTTCGGCTATATCCATCGAGGTTATAGATCCGAAGAGCTTGCCGTTGTCTCCTACCTTTGTTCTGATAACGACAGGCTTGCTTCCGAGTCTTGAAGCAAAGGCCTCTGCCTCAGCCTTGTTCTGAGCATATTCCTCCGCTCTCTTCGCCTTTTCCCTTGCTATCGCTCTCTTGTTTGCCTCAGTAGCCTCAACTGCCTGACCGCTTGGGATCAGCTTGTTGCGCGCGAAGCCATCGCTTACCTTTACTATATCGCCTTCTTTACCTGTTCCTTTTACGTCCTTCTTAAGAATTACTTCCATCTTTTTCTCCCCTTTATACTATCAGCTTATTATTCGCTCTCCTGTTTTTCGCGTTCAATATATTCGCTTACTCTGCTCCTCAGAAGCTCCTCTACATATTCGACGGGCTCATCTATCTGAGCCGCAGCCGCTGTAAAGTGTCCGCCTCCTCCGAATTTTTCCATCAGAGCCTGAACGTTTACATCTCCCAGTGATCTCGCGCTTATGATAGTCTGCTCTTTTTCGTTAGTGCCTATTACAAATGTCGCCTTAACACCCTTGACCATAAGAAGCTCATCCGCGACCTGCGCGTTTATTATCTGGGTATTTCCCGTATGGCCTCTCGTTGCCGCGTACGCGACACCGTAGTCTGTAAATTCCGCTCTTGCTATCGCTCCTGCCTTCATCTTAAAATCAGCAGGGTTCATCTGGAAGAATCTCTTTACCTCTGTCGTATCCGCGCCCGCGCGTTTGAGCCACGATGCTGCCTCAAAAGTCCTTACGCCTGTCCTGCCTGAAAAATTATTTGAATCGACCATTATGCCGGCAAGCATTGCCTCGGCCTCAAATTTATTGATAAATCTCTTTTGCGAGAAATGCTGCAGCAGCTCAGCCATCAGTTCACTCGCTGATGAGGCGTACGATTCTATATATGCGACAGACGCGTTTTGGAATGAATCCTCTGTCATCCTGTGATGATCTATTATAATTCTGTTGCCGCAGGCCTCCACTACATCCATATTCTCGACAAGCATAGGCCTGTTCGTGTCTACGATTATCAGCAGTGTATTTGGAGTTATTAATTTGATTGCTTTTTCAGGTCTTATGAGATTGTATTCTTCGCTTTCCTCTGCCTGCTTGTATATCGTATCCAGAGCTTCATTGTGCTTATCTATGACAATATACGAATCCTTGCCCAGATAGCGGCATATAGTATATGCTCCTATAGCCGATCCGAACGAATCCATGTCCGGCCATCGATGCCCCATTATCAAGACCTTATCCGCGTCACCTATCAGTGTCTTCATAGCATGAGCTATGACCCTGGATTTGGCTCTGTTGTTTTTTTCTATGGCCTGCATCGTGCCGCCATAATACTTTGTTCCTTCATCAGTTTTTATTACTGCCTGATCTCCTCCTCTTCCGAGGGCAAGCTCCATTGCAGCTTCTGCCAGATCTGATGATTCACGAAGCGAAACTGTCGATATTCCTGCTCCTATGCTTATCGACGCCGGAAAATCGATCTGCGCTTCGATTTTTCTGACATCATCGAGCACAGAGAAATCATCCTCTATCATCATATCCAGCTTTCCCTGGCTCGTGTACATTACATATGTATCCTCTCCTGTGCTGATGAGAGGTGAATCATATGTATTTCCCCAGTTTCTGAGTATTCCGTCTATCTGTGAAGGAATAGCTCTCCTGCTGTTATCCGATGAACTGCCTATAAGCTCATCATAGTTATCTATATTGATATATATGATCACAGCTCTTTCGCTCTCGAGCTTTGCTCTGAACGATTCTCTCGCTGTCGCTTCATCGAAGAATACAGCTATTTCTTCATTTTCCTTTGGTTTCTCATTAGTCCTGATCTTAAAGAGCCTTTCGTTTCTCTCTATTATCATTTCCTCCTGATTGGCTCTCATCAGGGCTTCCCTTCTGAGTCCGGTCAGAGTGAAAAACTTGGCTCCGACTATGTCCTCATATACGAAGACATTTTTCATCAGATAATTGGCTCTTTTTACTGTTCCGTCTTCACCTACGACACATGCGGGAATAGGTATCTGATCTATATAGTTTTTTTTCATTTATTTCCTCCCGCTATCTGAACGCTTCTCTTATTATCTCTATAAGTCTGTTAAGCTCTTCCGTGCTGTAGTATTCCAGTTCCAGTTTTCCCTTGTTTTCGTCTCCCGATATACTGACCTTAGTGCCTGTCAGTGTCATCAGTTCATTTTCGGTAAGCCTTATATCTTCTGATTTGTTATTTTTTTCTTCTGTTTCTTTTGATTTTGTCGGCCTGCGCTTTTTTCTCTCAGGTCTCAGTTCGTCTTTGATCTTTTCCGCAAGTCTTTCGGTTGCTCTTACCGACAGATCATTCTTGATGATTTTTTCTGCGATCTCCTTTTGCTTCTTTGAATCTCCAATATTGATTATTGTTCTGCCGTGCGCGGCGGACATCTGTCCGCTTGACACGTATTGCTGTATTTCATCAGGCAGCTTTAAGAGTCTTATGCTGTTTGCTATGTATGTACGGCTTCTGCCGAGAGATGCAGACACCTGTTCCTGCGTAAATCCGTATTTTTCAGTCATCGATCTCAGTCCCATAGCCTCTTCGATAGGATTAAGATCTTCTCTCTGCATATTCTCTATTATCGCGACGATCGCGTTCTGCCTGTCATCAAAATTTCTGATGATGCACGGCACCTTGCGAAGCTCCGCAATTCTTGACGCTCTCCATCTTCTCTCGCCTGCCACCAGCTCATAACCGTTTTCCGTTTCTCTGACTATCAGAGGCTGAATCACACCGTTTGCTCTGATGGAAGCTGCGAGCTCATTTAATTTACTCTCATCAAAATTCTTACGAGGCTGGGCGCTGTTTGGCTTTATATCGTTAATATCGATATAAATAACCTTATCATCGCTGTCTGCGTCTTTTTTACTGTTCTTTGATGACGATTTTTTAATTTTTTCCTTTAATCCGGGCAGATCCTCACTATCTGTCTGATCTTTATCAGCTGAATTATCGGCGCTGTATTCTTCTTCGTTTATCGGTGCTGCGTCAGCAAAGAGCGCATCGAGTCCTCTTCCCAGTCCTGCTTTTCTTGCCATAATTATTTTGCTTTCTTTCTGGATTTTTCTCTGGCGAGAAATTCTTTTGTAAACGCTTCATATGCCTTTGCTCCCTGAGCCGAAGGATCATATTTGATGATAGGAACGCCATAGCTCGGCGCTTCCGCGAGTCTGACATTTCTTGGGATTATAGTCTCATACATCGCAGGACCGAAGAAATTTCTGACATCCTCTACCACAGCCTGCGAGAGATTGGTTCTTCCGTCGAACATGCTGAGTATTACTCCGTCAATATAAAGATCCGGATTCATTCTTTTTTTTACCATCTCAATAGTGCTGATCAGCTGACTCACTCCCTCAAGCGCGTAAAACTCGCACTGTATAGGTATAAGAACGCTGTCAACAGCAGTCAGTGAATTGATAGTCAGAATTCCCAGTGAAGGCGGACAGTCTACGAGAATAAAGTCATAGTCGCTCTTTACTGCGTCTATAACTTTTTTCAGTCTTCCTTCTCTTCCATCGAGCTGGGCAAGTTCAACCTCGGCTCCTGCAAGATCCACGCTTGCCGGTATTATATACAGGTTCTCCGTGTTTGTCGGAAGAACCGCTTTTTTCACATCAAAAGAATCATCAACAAGAGCGTCATAAAGAGTATTCTTTAAGGTCCTTTTTCTTATCCCTATTCCGCTGGTCGTATTTCCCTGCGGATCTATATCGACCATGAGTACCTTTTTTCCTCTGTTTGCAAGACATGCTCCCAGATTTATATTGGTAGTAGTCTTGCCTACTCCGCCCTTTTGATTAAATATAGCTATTGCTTTTCCCATTCAAATCCTCCCATAAGGCACAATACCCGATTATGCATTCAGAATATTATACTGCAATTCAATAAGGGATTTCCAGTGTATAGTATTTTCACTATTTAATTTACACTGAATTGTAACTTTTAATTTTGTAAATTGAGTGATAATTTATATTAATTCACATTGTTTACATTATTTTTTATCATAGGCATTTATTTTTAGCCTTGTGCTGCCGCTTAAACAATGTATTTTTCTCTCATTTCACATC
>JAFRGH010000174.1 GCA_017433945.1 Mogibacterium sp.
AAGATAATGACAAACCCTAATTCCACGAAGGCGCGCGGTATGATGCGCAATCTGGGGTTCTAATAAACAAATAAACACATAATTGATCAGGAGGAAATTTAAAAATGGTAAAGATCAGACTTAAGAGAATGGGAGCACACAAGAAGCCTTTTTACAGAGTAGTGGTTGCTGATTCTAGAACACCTAGAAACGGCAAGTTCATCGAGGAGATCGGTACATATGATCCGCTCAAGGATCCTGCAGAGATCAAGATCGACAACGAAGCTGCTAAGAAATGGATCGCTAACGGAGCTCTGCCTACAGATCCTGTAATGTCACTTCTCAAGAAGTCAGGCGCTATCGAATAAGAAAGGGAAGGAAACAATGGGAAGTCTAGTAGAGGTAATTGCTAGAGCTCTTGTGTCCAGGCCTGACGAAGTAAGAGTCAGCGAAGAATCAGACGGAAAGAACGTCCTGGTTAAACTGCAGGTCGCAGATGAGGATATCGGCAAGATAATCGGCAAATCCGGCCGCATTGCCAAGGCTATTAGGACTGTAGTCAAGGCTGCAGCAATTAAACAGAATCTTAGAGTTACGGTAGAGATCGTTGAAGAAGAGAACTAATTCGGAACTGGTCAACATCGGCAGAGTCGGCAGCGCAGTGGGACTCAGGGGGGAATTCCGCGTCACGCTGTATGCCGGAGATTCGGAAAATCTGAAGGAGGGCAAAGTCCTCCTTCTTAAGCGTGCAGGCAAAAAGACAGCTATGCCGGCAGACGCAGCTTCCGATATCTCAGCTGTCTGCACCGGTGTCAGACTTCAAAAGAATACACCTGTCGTCCGTATTGAAGGCGTTACAGACAGGACGGCCGCGGAAAATCTCAGAGGCATGGAAGTGTATCTCACGGCAGATGAACTCGACGAGCTGCCTGAGGGCGAACATTATGTCAGAGATATCATCGGCTATACCGTGAGGGACATTGCGAGCGGAACTGACATAGGCACGCTTGCGGATGTCATACAGAATACCGCTCAGAGCATACTCGATGTGCGTACTGCAGAGGGCAGACAGGTCCTGATACCTGCAGTTGACGCTTTCATGCGAGGCATCGACGATGACGCGGAGCTGATCAGCGTGGAGCTTATTCCGGGATTTATATGAAGATCAATATTCTTACGATTTTTCCTGACATGTTTGCGCCGCTCAGGCAGAGCATGCTTGGGAGAGCTATAGACAACGGAATAATAGAGCTTTCGGTCACTGATATCAGGGAATACACCAGGGATAAGCATAATCGCGTGGACGATACGCCGTACGGAGGCGGCGCGGGCATGGTCATGCAGGTCCAGCCTATACTTGACGCATACAGATCCTCCGGATACGGCGGCGAGTTTATCTATATGTCTCCGCGAGGTGAAATGCTGTCGGGCGAGCTCGCGAAGGAGCTGTCCGAACAGCCTGAGATCACCATACTCTGCGGGCACTATGAGGGAGTGGATCAGAGGGTGCTTGACCTGCTCGGAGCCAGAGAGGTCTCGATAGGAGACTATGTACTGACAGGCGGCGAGCTGCCGGCCATGGTACTGGTGGACACGGTCGCTCGCTTCATCGAAGGCGTGCTGGCCGGAGAGGAATCAGTAATGGATGAATCCGTGTATTCGGGTCTGCTCGAATACCCGCAGTATTCCAAGCCGAGAGAGATCGAAGGGGCGGAGGTGCCTGAGATACTTCTCTCAGGCAATCACGGAGAGATAGATCTGTGGCGCTGGGAGCAGTCTCTTGCACTGACAAAGGAGAGGCGGCCGGATATGTTTGAGGCATATCTGAAGCGCCCGATGAAACTGTCAAAGCGCGAAAAAGCGATACTGGACAAATATAGATGAAAAGACCCCCGGATAGATGCATATTGTATTCGGGGGCTTGCATATTGTATAATTTAGCGAAGAGGGCCTATGAGCAAAAAATGGTTAGCAGCAATAGGAATATACGCAGGACTGGTCCTGATATGCCTGGTCGCGGTATATGCTGTACCATCGCTCAAAGGCATGCTCGACAGGACTTATGTGGCCGAGAATGGCAAACTGGATATCACGGACAGGGTGTCGGCGTACATAGTCAGGGATGAGACTGTCTATGTCGCAGGCAAGTCCGGAGCGATAAACAGGCTGGCTGAAACGGATAAGCTCGTCAAGGCCGGGACGCGCATCATAGAGCTGACCGAGGAGGAAAAGGATACATCCATCAAACTCAGTGATTCAGGTTCCAGGGACATTTCCACTCGTTATGTAGCGATAGTGGATGAGCTTGATGACTCTGTCATCGCCACCGATTCGGGCAAATGCAAAAATGCCGGATATGTCAGCTACTATGTAGACGGCGCTGAGACGGCGCTCGGAACAGACCGGCTTGCTGATCTTAACAGATCAGATCTCGAGACCTATTCCGCCTACAGCGGAGTGGAGACGCCGAAGCGCAGCTGCACAAAAGGCGAGCCTGTTTTCAAGGTCGTCAATAACAGCAAATGGTATCTGGTGTTTTACATTGATAACGAAGCTGCAGACAAATATTATGAAGGCAGCTACGTCAACATCGATGTGAACGGTGAGCCAATAAGGGTCCAGGTCAGCGGAGTATACAAAGGCGACGAGTCTGCCAAGGTTATACTCACCTGCAAGACATTTTTTGACGGATTTCTTGAAGAGCGAAAGCTCGACACCGTCGTTACCGTCGCGAGCGCCGAGGGACTCAAGCTTCGTGATTCCAGTATAGTCAAAGATTCAGAAGGCCGCAGAGGCGTATTCATAAAAAACAAGATCGGTAAACACATATTCAAGCCTGTAGCGCTCAAGGCCGATGACGGCGAGAACAGTGTCGCATACTCAGACATTTTCGTTGATGAGGGCGGCAATTTTGTTGAGACTATCAGGACCTATGATGAGATCGTGGAACACCCGACAGATGAAGATCTTAAGAGCATAGGCGCTGCCGCCGCAGATGAAAATAAGGATAAAGATGAAAAGGCGGACGAAGCAGGCTCTGAAGAAGGTGATAAGGAATGAGTATCGCGGAGAGATACAGACAGATTGCAGCAAGAAAGGACGCGGCTGCTCTTCGCAGCGGACGCAGTCCCGAAGAAATAACACTGATGGCTGTCACTAAAACACATACAGCCGAAGAAATAAATCAGGCCATAGACGCGGGCGCGACAGATATCGGTGAAAACAGAGTGCAGGAGCTGCTTGAAAAATATGACAGCGTCAAGCCTGTAAGATGGCATCTTATCGGGCACCTGCAGACGAACAAGGTAAAGAATATAATCGACAAGGTCGTTATGATCCATTCGGTGGATTCCATGCGGCTTGCGAAAGAGATAGATAAAAGAGCGGCGGCAGCCGGCATCGTCATGGATGTGTTGATCGAGATCAATTCGGCCATGGAGGATACAAAATCCGGTATTGCTGCGGAGGACCTTAAGGATCTGGTTACGGAGATCACAGGCGAATGCGCGAACGTGCGCGTAAGAGGAATCATGTGCATTCCGCCGATGGCGGCTGAGCCCGAAGAGGCGAGGCCGTATTTCAGAGAAGCCGCGAAGCTCTTTGAAGAAATGAAGAACTGGCAGCTGCCGCAGCAGAGGTTCTGTCCGGATACGCTTTCGATGGGTATGTCGGGTGATTTCGAGGTGGCAGTTGAAGAAGGGTCGACGATTGTGAGAGTTGGCAGTTCGATATTCGGACCGCGCAATTACAGATAGCTAACACACAGGGGAGGATGCAGCTGAAATGAGTTTCATGGATAAAATGAAGAACCTCGTGGGAATCGAGGAAATTGACGATGATGATTTCGATATCTCACAGGAGGAGATAGATGCGTACAAAAAGCAGGCGGTTTCACAATCCGGGTCTGCAGCTTCTTCGTCACATGCCGAACCCCCGATAAATACCGGGATCAGCCCTATGGCTTTTACCGAGGTCGTGCCTCCGATGCAGTCAGCCCCTAAGCCGATGTCGGAGCGAGCTTCCATGAACCAGTCGGGACCTTTCAAGATGGTCGTTATTGAGCCGAAGAGTCTTGACGAATGCCGCAAACTCGTAGATAATCTGAGGGCCCGCAAGCCTGTGATCATCAACCTCGAAAAGGTCGAGACCGAGCTTGCGCGCAAAATGTTTGATTTTATGGGCGGAGCGACATACGCGCTGTCCGGTACGGTTCAGAGAGTGAACCAGAACATATATATATTCGCTCCGAACAATGTCAACATCAAGGCGATGGTCGACAGAGCGACAGAATCCGGAAAGCCTGCGAATTCGAGCCCGTGGAAATGATCCCGGACGCAGGCGGTCAGACCGGAACTCATACAAAGCATCAGGTAAAACAGCAAGTTCAGCAAGCGCAGCAGAAAGGTAGGGTGTTCATACTATGATAATGCCGATAGATATCGATAAAAAAGAATTCAGCCGTGATAAAAGAGGATACAATTCAAGAGAGGTAGATGAGTTCCTGGACATCATCGTCGCGGACTACGAAAAAGTACTGAACGACAACAGATCCATGGCTCACAAGATCAAATCCCTGGAGAAGCAGCTGGCAGAGGCACAAAAGGATGACAATGCTATGCTCGAGACTCTCGAGACTGCAAAGAAGCTCATGGCCGACATTTCTGCAAGCGCTGAGAGAAGAGCTGAGCTCATGATGAGAGACGCCGAGCTTGAAGCGGAGAACATGCTGCTTGACGCCAGAGTCAGTGTTCGCAAGCTGACAGATGAACACTCGGTTCTGACAGGCAAGGTAAACAGACTCAGGAACAATTTTCGCAGGATGCTCGAGACAGAGCTCGCTAAGCTGGATGAGGACGAATTCGACATACTGCAGGATCTCGCTGATCCTGAACCTGCCCCTGCTGCTCAGGCAGCTCCAAAGGCGGATATTCCTGTCCCTTCGGTCCAGTCTGCGCCTAAGGCGTCAACTCTGGTAGTGGCTGACAAGTCAGAGCTTGAAGCTCCTCAGTCGGAAGCGGATGCTAAGATCGCTGCCAAGTCGACAATGGCTGTTCCTGGAGCTGCGCCTGCAGTAAAGGATCTCGAGCATGCGACTATCTCGGACCTCTCCGAGAGTCTTAAAAAGATGGCCGAAGAGCCTGCTACGATCAGCGACACAATCATTCTCAAATAAGACACAAAGATCGTTATAATCATTTATTTTGGTTCTTTCAGACTGAATCAATGTCCGAAAGAACCAATTTTATTTGCAGGTGTACCCATGCAGATGATAGAATACAAAGCGTTATGGCTTATGATGGAATAATTACTTATGCAATAGCAAGGGAACTCTCGGACCGCATCACTCTGGGCAAGATAGAAAAGGTCTATCAGCCGGCATCCGAGGAGATCCTGATGCACATACATACCAGGAACGGTAATGTCAAGCTGTTCATGTCGTGCAACAGTCAGTCGGCAAGGGTCTGTCTCACTAAGGGCAGCTATACCAATCCCGAGCAGCCGCCTGCTTTTTGCATGCTCATGCGTAAGCATCTGCAGGGAGGACGTATTACCGAGCTGCGGCAGCGCGAGAGCGAACGTATCATAGAGATGGATATAGAGGCTCTGAATGAGCTCGGTTTTACCGTGTCCCGCAGACTGATAATCGAGATCATGTCCAAGCACAGCAATATCGTGCTTGTAGATATCGAATCAGGCAAGATCATAGACTCGATCAAGCGTATATCCATAGATGTAAACAGATACAGGCAGATTCTGCCGGGGGTCATCTACCGGTATCCGCCGGCCCAGGACAAGATACCGTTCCGGGAAGTGACCGCAGATACGATGCTGCCGCATTCGGACCGCGCGCTTATGAACCGTATAGGCGGAATTTCTCCGGCGATCAGCCGTGAAATGCTGAAATACTGCTACGACAGGGATGATGCATCCATCGTTTCTGCATATCCGGCAAAAAGGCTTGCAGAAATAATCGCGTCTGTCGATGACGGCAGCATGGTGCCGCGAGTGTACATCGACGACAAGGGTACGCCGCGCGAATTTCACATCACGGAGCTCGCGGAATACGATGGCCTCGAGAAACGCGTTTTTGCCGGCGTATCGGAATGCGTTGAATTCTTCTTTTCGAACAGAGAGGCTTCGAATTCGGTCAGGCAAAAGGCGCAGCCCCTGCTCAAATCCGTACAGGCTTCGCTGAGCAAGGCTCTTCTCAAAAAGAAGAAACTCTCAGAGGATCTGCTTAACGCTGAGAACTCTGACAAATACAGGCTGTACGGCGAGCTGCTTACGGCCAATATCCACATGGTGGAGCCGGGCGCGCGCAGGGTGACGGTGACCAATTACTATGACGGAAGCGATATCGAGATACCTCTGGATGAAAAGATTAACGCGGCCGCAAACGCGCAGAAATATTTCAAAAAATATTCAAAGGCGAGGACGGCGATACACGAAAAAAAGGCGCAGCTCGAGGATAATGAGAGAGATATCGAATATCTCGAGTCTGTTATTCAGAATATCGAGGCGGCTGACAATGTGCCCTTGCTCGAATCCATAAGGGACGAGCTGGAGCAGACGGGCTATGTTCGCCGCAGAGCCAAGGCATGGCAGCGCAAACGCAAGGCATCAAGGCCTGAGCCGATCAGATACACGCTAAGCGACGGCACGCGCGTGCTGGTCGGGCGGAACAATATTGAAAACGATTATCTCACTATGAAGCTGGCGGCCAAGACTGACGTCTGGATGCACACCAAGGATATACCGGGATCGCATCTTATTATGCAGCTCGGAGACGGACGAAGCGTAAACGACCTGCCGGCTGAGCTGATCTACGAAGCGGCGTCGATTGCGGCTTATCACAGCAAGGCGGGCGGCAGCAGCAACGTGCCTGTCGATTATGTGCCTGTAAGATATGTCAAGAAGCCTAACGGGGCCAAGCCGGGCATGGTGATATTCACTCACAACCGCACCGTCTATGTCGATCCCAAGCTTCCATAGCAAAAGCGTGACTGCCTGCGCTGATATAAACCTTATTAGAACATATTAGAATATGATAGCATTTGATGGAGTTATAAAGTGCTGTATTTCGCAATAGTTTTTATAGTGATCGCGCTTGATCAGGCAAGCAAATACCTTGTCCGGGCCTATATGTCGCCAGGAGACAGCATCGCCCTTATAGGCGACTGGTTCCGCCTGCTCTATGTCAGAAACACCGGCACGGCGTTCAGCATGTTTGCGGGCAACCGTATGATAACCATAGTCCTGACGTCGGTTCTTGTAGTGATGTGCCTCGTGTACATATACAGCGAATACAGGAGAGGGGACCGTACACTGGCAAAGCTCGTGACTTTTGTATTTGCGGGCGGGCTGTCCAATCTGATTGACCGCCTCAGGTTCGGTTACGTAACTGACATGATCTCGTGCTGGAATTTTGCTGTGTTCAATGTGGCGGATATTGCCGTGACCTGCGGCTGCATCGCCACGGTGCTGTATATAATGCTTTCGGCCCGCAGCGCGATGAAAAGCTGACAAAAATCTGAGAAAGAGGAATATGAACGATGACTTGCAGCTTAAAGGATAAATCGGGCAGTGATAAATGTGCTGATGAAAGCACGGAAATGATTTATCTCACTGCGGCGGCTGACGACGCGGGAAGCCGCATCGACGCCTTCATCGGATACAACACCGACGAGCTCTCGAGGAGCTACGCTGTGCGCCTTATCGAGAACGGAAGCGTATGCGTGAACGGCAAAAGCATTTCTTCGAAGAAATACAAGCTAACGGAGGGCGATGAGGTCTGCATAAGCCTTCCGGAACCTGAGACGCTTGACGTGGCTGCGGAGGACATAGCGCTTGATATAGTTTACGAGGATGATGATGTTCTTATCGTAAACAAGCCCCGCGGAATGGTGGTGCATCCCGGCCCGGGCAACTGGAACGGTACCCTGGTGAATGCCGTAATGCATCACTGCGGCGATTCTCTTTCGTCGATCAACGGGGTCATCAGGCCGGGAATAGTCCACAGGATAGACAAGGATACAAGCGGGCTCCTGATGATAGCCAAAAACGACAGGGCGCATGAATCGCTTGCTGAGCAGCTGAGAGTGCATTCGGTGACGCGTGAATACACGGCGCTTGTCTATGACAATATACGCGAAGACGAGCTCAGCATTGATGAACCTATAGGCCGTGATGAGAGGAACCGGCTCAGACATGCGGTGAACGGAGCCGCGTCACGAAACGCAGTCACTCACATCAGGGTGCTTGAACGCTTTGGCAGATATACTCTTGTCAGGGCAAGGCTCGAGACCGGCAGGACCCACCAGATAAGGGTGCATATGGCATACGTGCATCATCCTCTTGTCGGGGATGAGCTGTACGGACCGCGCAGACAGTCGGCGAATGTTGCCGGAGTGAAGGTCAGCGGACAGCTGCTCCATGCCGGGACCCTGGGATTTGATCATCCTGCGACCGGCGAATATATGGAATTTCACTCGGAGCTTCCGGAGGTATTCAAAGATGTGCTCGACAGGCTGAGGATGCAGCAATAAGGAAAATACTAAGGAAAATACAATGAAGATAAACTCAAAGCCGGGGCCGCTGATGGCTCCGCTGCCCGCCGTCATGGTGACGTGCGAGGACGGGGATAAAGACAATATAATCACTATCGCGTGGACCGGCATCATCAACAGCCATCCGCCGATGACCTATATTTCGGTACGCAGGTCGAGGCATTCGCACGACATGATAGCAGAGCGCGGCGAATTCGTGATCAATCTCGCGACAGCCGGGATGGTAAAGGCCCTTGATTACTGCGGTGTAAGATCGGGCAGGGATGTCGATAAATTCGCCGAAACGGGTCTGACGCGCGAGGCGGCGGATATTGTTTCGGCACCGATGATCGCCGAATCTCCGGTCAATCTTGAGTGCAGACTGATGGAAATAAAGGAGCTGCCGAGTCACGATATGTTTATAGCCGAGATAGTCGCGGTGCATGTCGATGAGCGCTATGCGGGCGAAGACGGGGCTTATGATTACGGCGCGATGGACCTGGTATCATATAATCACGGCAAATACTACAGGCTGCAGAGCAGGGAGCTCGGTTTCTTCGGCTATTCGATAATGAAGCCAAAGACCGCGAAGCGCCGCAGGAAGCAGAATACTCTGCGGAAACAGCAGAAACAGCATAGGCGTGATGAAAGCAAATGATCGTAAATAATTGAGCGTAAACTGTAAAAGGAGGCTTGAACATATGATAAGAAGCATGACCGGATTCGGCAGAGGTGAATATATCGACGATCTGAGGAAGGTCACAGTCGAGATCAGGGCGGTCAATAACCGCTACTGCGATATCTTCGTAAAGATGCCGAGAAAATACAATTTTGCCGAGGACGGCATCAAAGCCGCGATCAAGGAAAAGCTCTCGAGGGGCAAGATCGAGGTTTCGGTCACTGTCGACAATTACGGTGTAAGTGATGCGGATGTAAGGCTCGATAAGGATCTTGCAGCCAAATACTATGATGCGCTGACAGAGCTCAGCGACATGTTTGAGGTCGGTGATGTTATGGGACCATCGCTCAGCCTGCTGGCCAGGATGCCGGATGTTATCAGGACGGCTCCTGCTGAAGAGGATGAGGAAGAGATCGCGAGATGTCTGATGGACGCGACCGCAAAAGCTGTTGATGATATCTGCAGGATGCGTGAAGCAGAGGGAGCGAAGCTGGTGAGCGATATTTCCGCAAGGGCGGATATAATCGCTGATATCCATGACCGCATAGAGGAAAGGGCGCCCGAACTCGAAAAGGAATACGCCGCAAGGCTTAAGGTCAGAGTGGAAGAGCTGCTTGACGGAGTGTATGAGGTTCCTGAGGAGAGGATCGCGCTCGAAGCCGCTATCTTTGCGGACAAGGCCAATATCACAGAGGAACTGGTGAGGCTCGACAGTCATATTGCGCAGCTGCGCGATTTCCTAAGCGGCAGATCGAACGAGCCGATAGGCAAGAAAATAGATTTTTTGATACAGGAGATGAACCGCGAGGCGAACACCATCGGCTCCAAATCCAATGACAAGGATATCACCTCCATGATGCTCGACCTCAAAGCCGAAATAGAAAAGATCCGCGAACAGGTGCAGAATATCGAGTAGACGTGAATTGCCGGGCTGAATTGCAACGCCGGGGCGACTTGCCGCCGGCTATGGTATTTTGATGTGCGCTGTGTTATAATTTTAGGCCACACAGGAGGTAAATATGAGTCACAGTAAAGGAAAACTGTATATCATATCCGGCCCTTCGGGCACAGGCAAGGGAACTATCTGTTCAAGGCTGCTGCAGGATCCGCGTAATGAATTCTCGGTATCGATGACGACGAGAGATCCCAGACCGGGAGAGGAAAACGGCAGGGAATACTGGTTCGTGACCAGAGACGAGTTCCTGGAGAACGTCGAAAAAGGCAATTTTCTTGAGCACGCCGAGGTCTTTGACAATTACTACGGAACACCGAAGGATATGGTGATGAAGAGGCTTGAAAAAGGCCGTAATGTCATACTTGACATAGATGTTCAGGGTGGACTGCAGGTCAGACAGGCCATGCCTGACGCGGTGCTCATATTCATATTGCCGCCAAGCCTGACCGAACTGCGCAGCAGGCTCGAAGGGAGACATACAGATTCACAGGAAGTGATCGAAAAGAGGCTGAGCAAGGCTGTCAATGAGATAAGGCTGATCGGCGAATACGATTACTATATCGTGAACGATGATATTGAAAGAGCAGCGGCAAAGGCCCTGGCCATCATGGCTGCCGAGGACTGCAGGGTCCCGGCAAAGGTCAGACCGCTGATCAGAGAATACGAACAGCAGCAGAAGGGAGAATAAAACATGCTATTATATCCATCGATCAATAAACTACAGGAAAAGACTGACAGCAGATATTCCCTGGTCATCCTGACAGCCAAGAGGGCCAGAGACATTATCGACGGCAAGCCTATTCTGACTGATGAAGCGAGTGAAAGACCTATCAGTCAGGCTGCCAAGGAAGTGGCTGCTGATCTGGTGACCTGCAGGAGAGCCGAATAGTTTTGCCTGCGTTTTTGGCCGCACAATGAAAAGATTCGGATTTATCGGAGGCGCAGGGCCGAACTCCCAGCTGCTTCGCGTACACAGCCTTGCCGGAGATTATGAGTGCGAAAGCATAGATCTCGGGAAAGAGAGACAGGAAGGAACTGAGAGCCGAGCTCCCGGATCCGGGAGTGATGCTCGTGACAGCGCTCATAAAGAGCTCAGCGATGTACTTGCGGATACATCGTTTGACGGATTCAGCATCAGCGGGCCGTATATGTCAGAGGCTGCGGAGCTGATGGACGAGCTGTCAGATGACGCGGCGGAGACTCACGCGGTAAACGCTGTCAAAAGGCTTGCGGACGGAAGGCTCTCAGGCTGCAATACGATGGTGGACGCGGCCCTGAATATACTCGGGGACAGCGTAAAAGGGCGCAAATGCCTGTTGTTCGGGTCCGGAGCTGCTGCTGCAAGCGTGGCGGCTGCGCTCAGGAGAAGCGGCGCTTCCGAAATAATCCTCGTGTCGGAGCAAGCCCGCGGGACGGACAGCGGCAGCAGGATGATCACCTACGACCGCCTTCATATTCATTATGACGCAGATGTACTGATAAACTGCACTGACTGCGGTCAGTACCCCGATTTTGAACGCTCGCCGATAACTGACCGGAGGATGACGGTGAGGATGTTTTCGGGACTCGAGTTCGCGTTCGATCTCGTTTACGATCCGTACAGGTCCAAGTTTTTGCAGGACGCGAAGAGACTGACGGGCTGCCGTGTCAAATCCGGTCTGGATATGATGATCATACAGGCTCTGGAGACCGGCAATTTTTGGACCGGCAGACAGCCGGGGTCAGGCTGCGGTCCGGAAAAAATAAAGGCAGTCAGGCGAAATATACTGGAAGCCCAGCTTAATATCGTGGCTGTGGGCATGCCGGGAAGCGGTAAGACTACTATTTTTCGCAGATATGCATATGAGCTTGGACTGGATTTTGTAGATACGGATGCAGAGACGGAAAAGCTTATGGGCATTTCCGCAATAGACGCGCTGTCAGAGGATGGTCCGGGTGAGGACTATTTTCGCGAAAAGGAACACGAGACTGTAAGAAATGTTTGCGTACACCGCCACAGTGTCATCGCTACAGGAGGCGGCACTATGCTTTATCCGATAAACAGA
>JAFRGH010000175.1 GCA_017433945.1 Mogibacterium sp.
TATTACACCTCAAAAACCCTCGGAATCACCATGGAGGAAATGTACGAGAAAATGCACGTGCCGGAGAGGACCAGTTTTGAAACTTTTAAGAACCAGGTCAGACATGAGGTCAAGGATCTTGGCGATGTAAGATTCATTGAAAAAGTGAATACGGACGATTCAATTTTAAAATACTGGTACCTTGAATGGTTCTGTGAAGCATTTTATCTTCTTGCAATGATAGATTATCTGTGCCGTATGAATAATATGCAGATAGTCAGCAAATACGATAATATACGTCAATACAGTCTGCCTGAAACAGTTTTTCCGGTGGATATCAAGCTTGCAGCTGAAATGAGCAAGGATCTTGATTTAAGAACAAAAGCCGTGAATGAATCGCTGCCTGAATTTATAAGGTTTAATATTGTAGAAAAGGAGATAAGAGATGTATATTGAAAAACAGTTTACAAAAGAAGATATAGATCACTATTTGTACCTTCTTGCCCGTGAGTATAAAAAACGCAATAGAAAATCAAAACACGTAGAGCTGATTCTTGTAGGAGGAGCTTCTGTATTATTGAATTATGGCTTTCGTGATATGACAACGGATATAGATGCAATGATTCTGGCAGATGCTGTTATGAAGGAAGCAATCATGGCTGTTGCAGAGAATGAGGACATACCGGATGGATGGCTCAATGCGGATTTTCAGAGAAGCGCTTCATTTTCAAATGCGTTAGTCAGAAACTCATCATATTACAAAACATATGCAAATATTTTAGAAGTTAGAACGGTAAAGGATGAGTATCTGATAGCTATGAAGCTTGTTTCGGGAAGAAATTATAAACGTGATCTTAGTGATATCGCGGGGATCATCAAAAGCTGCAGGGCTGAAGGAAGAGAGATAACTTTTGAAATGATCGATAAAGCAGTTGTAGATCTGTATGGAAAATGGGATGATAATGTAACAGACTACACAAGAGCCTTTCTTGGAGAACTTTTAAATACTCCCGATTTATCTGATATATATGATAACATAAAAGAGGATGAAGACCGAAATAAAGCTATCAGATTGAGTGATTTGAAGAAAACAAATGAAAAAGAATACATGTGAGCAGCAAATAACTGCAGAAAAAAGATGTGTAATTATTGGCGGGGCGGATATCGGCAATTATGAGTCTGTCCGGGGATATCTGCGTGATGATGACTATGCAATATACTGCGACAGCGGACTGAAGCACAGGGAGGGTCTTGGAATGACCCCGTCACTTATAATAGGTGATTTTGATTCGTTTGAAGATCCTCATATGGATGTAGAGACAATTACTCTTCCGGTCGCAAAGGATGATACAGACACTATGTATGCTATTAAGGAGGGCTTTCGCCGCGGCTTCAGGGATTATTTGCTGCTTGGCGTTACCGGTGCGAGGATGGATCACAGCCTGGTCAATCTGTATGCTCTGTTCTGGCTCGATGATCATGGCTGCAAAGCTCTCGCAGTTGATGATTATTCGGAAATAAGCGTTATTTCAGCTCAGGGGAATGGCGGCGCATCGGCAGGAGCTTCCGATGACACATCAGGCAGAGCTTACGGCGGCTCTGCATATGTCGATGACAGCTATCCGTATTTTTCGCTCCTGAATATGACAGGGACAGCTCGAGGCATCACTATCCGCAACGCCAAATTCAACGTGACAGATGCAGAGATCACGAGCAGCTATCAGTATGCGACAAGCAACGAGGTGCTTCCGGGCCGGACAGCCGAAATAACGATCAGAGAGGGGAGTCTGCTTCTTCTTAAAATCATTCATGCATAAGCAGGAAAAATTAAATGCCTCTTATCCAAATTGCGCGGTATTAATGCTTCCCAGCAATCATAATTCGGCATTAATACCGCACAATCAGCCTGACTGCTGAATAATCGTTCGCAATATGACAATGATTACTTGTATGAAAATATGATCATCAAAAATTCACGATGCGCTCGGTTGACATGCGCGTCTTTTACATGTTACCCTACATTGGCTCAAAAAACGAGTCAATAAAGATTCAACTAAGAGTCAATCAGAAGTCAATCAAAAGGAGGTCATTATGGCATTAAACACCAAATCGAAGATTGAATTCAGCCCGACGATCGACATCGATCTGCTCAGAAATGCAGGGATAGACCTCTCTTCCCGATATACTATCATTCCCGGTTTTTGCGACGTGCATGTGCACTTCAGAGAACCGGGTTTTTCTTATAAGGAGACCATCGAGACCGGTGCGAAGGCGGCAGCCCACGGCGGATATACAGCGGTATGTACAATGCCTAATCTCGATCCCGTATCGGATACGCCTGAGCATCTGCGGCAGCAGCTTGACATAATCGAGCGCGACGCCTGCATAAACGTCTATCCATATGCGGCGATCACTATCGGACAAAAGGGCGAGGAGCTTGCGGATCTTGAGAGTCTCGCGGGCAATTGCATCTCATTCTCGGATGACGGACACGGAGTGCAGTCTGAGGAAATGATGAGAGCAGCGATGATTAAGGCGAAGAAACTCGGCAAAATAATCACGGCCCACTGCGAGGACAACAGCCTTTTGAAAGGCGGGTATATACATGACGGCGAATACGCAATGGCCCACGGACACAGAGGCATATGCTCGGAATCCGAGTGGGGCCAGATCGCAAGAGATCTGCGCCTGGCGAAGGAGACAGGCTGCGCATACCATGTCTGTCACATTTCTACAAAGGAAAGCGTAGAAATAATCAGAAAAGCAAAGGCGGAGGGCGTCGATGTCACATGCGAGACTGCGCCTCATTATCTGCTGCTCGACGACAGCATGCTGCAGGAGGACGGCAAGTGGAAGATGAACCCGCCTCTCCGAAGCGCTGAGGACCGTGAGGCTCTGATCGAGGGAATAATCGACGGCACAATAGACTGCATAGCAACAGACCACGCGCCGCATTCCGCAGAGGAAAAATCCCGCGGGCTTGAAAAATCAGCATTCGGCATAGTAGGCATAGAGACGGCATTTCCGCTGCTCTACACATATCTGGTTATGCCGGGGATCATTACGATGGACAAGCTCGAGGAGCTGCTGGTCTACAACCCTCGCAGACGCTTCGGGATACCTCTCGGAAACGATTATTCCGTGTGGAACATGGATGTAGAGTGGACCATCACGCCGGAGCTCGATTTCCTGTCAAAGGGCAGGGCGACACCGTTCGAAGGATGGCGCGTGACAGGAATGAACGTCCTTACTGTATGTGACGGAAAAGCGGTTTATTCGAAATAGTTATTTGCAAAAGCGAAAAAGGAGATAAAAATGGCTAAGAGAAAAGATGTTAAGAAGGTACTGATAATCGGGTCCGGTCCTATCGTGATCGGTCAGGCAGCGGAGTTCGACTACGCCGGCACACAGGCATGTCTCGCGCTCAAAGAAGAGGGCTATGAGGTAATACTCTGCAACTCCAATCCTGCGACCATCATGACCGATACGACAATAGCTGACAAGGTCTACATGGAACCTCTTACTCTTGAATACATAGCCAAGATACTGAGATACGAAAGACCTGACGCGATAGTTCCGGGGATCGGCGGACAGACAGGTCTTAACCTCGCCATGCAGCTCGAAAAAAAGGGCGTACTCGATGAGTGCCGCGTGAAGCTGCTCGGTACATCGAGCGAGTCTATCGAAAGGGCAGAGGACAGAGAGCTGTTCAAGGAAATGTGCGAATCCATAGGCGAGCCTGTTATTCCGAGCGAGATCACATACAGCATCGAGGAGGCGAAGCAGGCCGCTCTTGACATCGGTGATCCTGTAGTGCTGAGACCGGCGTTTACTCTGGGCGGCACTGGCGGCGGTTTTGCCAATGACGAAATGGAGCTTGAAGAGATCGCCATCAACGCGTTCAACCTCTCGCCTGTACACCAGGTGCTGGTCGAAAAATCCGTCAAGGGCTACAAGGAAATTGAGTTCGAGGTAATGCGTGACGGAAGCGACAAGGCGATCACTATCTGCGGCATGGAAAACGTCGATCCTGTCGGTGTGCATACCGGAGACTCCATCGTTGTCGCGCCTATCCTCTCACTCAACGAACATGATCTCAAAATGCTCAATGATTCAGCAATCAGGATCATACGTGAACTTAAGATAGAGGGAGGCTGCAACGTCCAGTTCGCTCTGCATCCTGAGACGAGCGAATACTACCTGATAGAGGTAAACCCTCGTGTTTCGAGATCATCTGCGCTGGCGTCCAAGGCATCCGGTTATCCTATCGCAAGGGTGACTGCCAAGATCGCCGTAGGCATGACTCTCGATGAGATAGAGGTCGCGGGCGGCAAGGCGTCGACAGAGCCGAGCCTCGACTATATAGTCGCAAAATTCCCGAGATTCCCGTTCGACAAATTTACAGACGCCTCAAATAAGCTCGGCACACAGATGAAGGCTACCGGCGAGGTCATGGGTATAGGCTCAACGCTTACCGAAAGCTTTCTCAAATCCATCAGATCCCTTGAAACAGGCGTCTGCCATCTGCATCTTGCCAAGTTCGACGGCATGAGCCGCAACAAGCTCATGGAATATGTATCAGAATTCAGGGATGACAATATGTACGCTGTTGCTGAGCTTCTGAGGCGCGGCATCAGCGTTGATGAGATACACAAGGTGACCATGATCACGGATGTGTTCCTCGAGGCGTTCAGGCAGATCGTCGAAATGGAAAAGATCCTCAAGGAGAGAGTCAACGATGTAAAGACTCTTAAGGCGGCCAAGACCTTAGGCTTTTCCGACAAAGAGATAGCTTCCATATGGAATCTGACAGAGGCAGAGATATATAATAAGAGAAAGGCTAACGGCATCACTCCTGTGTTCAGGATGGTCGATACACTGCATACAGGCAAATACATCGCGTATCTGTATTCATCATATATCGGTGACAACGAGTCGAGACTGACAGATAAGAAAAAGATAATCGTGCTCGGCGCCGGCCCGATAAGGATAGGACAGGGCGTAGAGTTCGACTATTCGACAGTACACGCCGTCCAGACTATCAAGCGCGCAGGATATGAGGCCATTATCATAAACAACAATCCTGAGACAGTCTCCACGGACTATACGACAGCGGACAAGCTCTATTTCGAGCCTCTGACAGTAGAGGACGTAATGGCCATAATAGATTTTGAGCAGCCTGAGGGCGTTATCGCAACACTCGGCGGCCAGACTGCCATCAACCTTGCAGAGCCTCTGAGAGACAGAGGCGTAAGGCTGATAGGCACGGACTGTGAAGCGATAGACAGGGCGGAGAACAGAGACAGATTCGAAAAGGTGCTCGAGGAACTCAAAATACCTCAGCCAAAGGGCCGCGCGGTGACTAAGATAGAGGATGGTGTCAAGGCGGCAGCTGCCATAGGCTATCCGGTGCTCGTAAGGCCTTCGTTCGTGCTCGGCGGGCGCGCGATGCAGATAGTAGGCGATGAGGATCAGCTCAGGCACTATCTCAAGACCGCTGTTGAGATAGATGAGGACAAGCCTGTCCTGGTCGACAAATACATACTCGGCAAGGAGGTCGAGGTCGACGCGATCTGTGACGGCAGGGACGTATTCGTTCCGGGCATCATGGAGCTTGTAGAGAGGACAGGAGTGCATTCCGGAGACTCGATCTCGGTATATCCTACGTTCTCTATCAGCAACAAGGTCAAGGGCCTGATCCTCCAGTATGCCAAGAAGCTCGGGCTCGGCATAGGCATAGTAGGGCTTTACAATATTCAGTTCATTGTGGATGATAAGGACGATGTATATATCATCGAGGTCAATCCGAGATCATCGAGAACGGTTCCGTTCCTGTCAAAGGCAACGGGATACAGCCTGGCGGATATCGCTACAGAGGTC
This sequence comes from Mogibacterium sp., assembly GCA_017433945.1. Classification (GTDB taxonomy): domain Bacteria; phylum Bacillota; class Clostridia; order Peptostreptococcales; family Anaerovoracaceae; genus Crickella. The sequence continues at coordinate 5,860 of JAFRGH010000175.1, forward strand.
ATACTCGGCAAATCTCTCAAGGAGCAGGGAATCTTTGACCTCTATCCTGATGAAAAGAAGAGATACTATGTCAAGGTGCCTGTGTTCAGCTTCAACAAGATCAAGGGACTCGATACATATCTCTCGCCTGAGATGAAATCCACGGGAGAGGCAATAGGCTATGACGACAAGCTGAACAGAGCGCTTTACAAGGCTCTGACCGCATCCGGGACTAAGCTCCGCAACTACGGTACTGTATTTGCGACTCTCGCAGGAGATGATAAAGCAGAGGCTCTGCCTCTGATCAGGAGATTCTACAACCTGGGATTCAATATCGAAGCGACGCCGGGAACGGCAAAATTCCTCAAGGAAAACGGTATCAGGACCAGAGAGATGAAAAAGATCAGCGAAGGCTCCGAGGAGATACTTGACGCTATCCGCAACGGACATATTGCCTACATCATCAACACGAGGAAGGTCGGCGATCACGTTCAGGCGAATGACGGCGCGCTGATAAGACAGTGCGCGAGCGAGAACAACGCGACGCTATTCACATCACTCGATACAGTTGGCGTACTGCTGGACGTGCTCGAAGAGACTACGCAGACTATTTCCACTATAGATGCGTAAAAAAAGATAGATTCGAATATGCGCAGATTGTATTAGCAAGGCAGATAATATATGAAGCAGGGAATATTTACAGTAAAAGAGAATACGCAGCTGACTCCGACTACCTGGCGCATGGTGCTGTCAGGCGATGTGTCGGCTGTGACTGCATCCGGGCAGTTCATCAATATAAAGCTGGCCGCTCATTTCCTCAGGCGCCCTATCAGTGTGAACGATGTTTTTCATTCAGCTGAAGGAGTACGTCGATCGGGAGCTTCTGTATCCGCCGGTGCTGAGACTGCCGGAACCGTGACCATTATTTACAAAGTCCTGGGTCACGGAACTGAGGAGATGACGCAGCTGCAGCCGGGAAGTGAGCTCGACGTGCTCACCGGACTCGGCAACGGCTATGATCTCAGCTGCGCAGGAGACAGGCCGCTTCTGATTGGCGGCGGAGTGGGCATACCGCCGCTGTATCTGGCCGCAAAGATGCTGATGCGGCAGGGAGTAAAGCCGACGGTCATACTGGGCTTCAACTCCGCTGAAGAAATATATTATGCCGATGAATTCGAAAAGCTCGGCTGCCGTGTAGAGCTCGCTACAGCTGACGGCAGCGCAGGGATCCCGGGTTTCGTTACAGACGCTTTCAGAGAAATCAGCACCGAGTGCGGTTCTCCGTTCACTCATTTCTATACCTGCGGACCTGAACCGATGCTTCGCGCTGTATACGAAACAGTATACAAAGAGGCCGGCATCAGCGGACAGATGAGCTTTGAGGAGCGCATGGGCTGCGGCTTCGGCGCATGTATGGGCTGCAGCTGCAGGACACTTACAGGATACAAGAGGATTTGCAAAGACGGCCCTGTAATGAGGACCGAAGAGATACTGTGGGGGTAGTTATGACGAATACAAGTGTTGAATTATGCGGAATAAAGCTCGATAATCCTGTCATCCCGGCTTCGGGAACCTTCGGATTCGGTTATGAATTCGCAGAGCTGTATGACATAAACTGTCTCGGCAGCTTTTCGTTCAAGGGAACGACCGGCGAGCCGAGATTCGGGAACGATACCCCGAGGATAGCAGAATGTCCGTCCGGAATGCTCAATTCGGTCGGGCTCCAGAACCCCGGAGTTGACGCGGTCATAGCAGAGGAACTGCCGAAGCTGGCTAAGGTGTTCAGCAAGCCGGTAATGGCAAACATCAGCGGATTCTCTGTCGACGAGTACCGCACAGTCACTAAGAAGCTTGCAGAATCGGAGTCTGCTTCTATGATCGGCTGGTTCGAGATCAATATAAGCTGCCCTAACGTGCACGGCGGAGGCATGTCCTTCGGTACTGATCCGGCGATGGCGTCAGAAGTCGTAAGAGCAGTGCGGGAAGTCACGGATAAGCCGCTTATAATCAAGCTTACACCTAATGTCACGGATATATGTGAAATGGCGAAGGCCTGCGAGGCTGCCGGAGCTGACGGTATCAGCCTTATAAACACCCTGATGGGTATGCGTATAGATATTAAGAGCAAAAGGCCTGTCCTTGCTAATGTCACCGGAGGCTATTCGGGACCGGCCGTCCTGCCGGTAGCTCTGAGGATGGTTTATCAGGTCTCAAAGGCTGTCGGCATCCCTGTAGCAGGCATGGGCGGGATCGCTTCCGCGGAGGATGTCATAGAAATGATGATGGCCGGAGCGACAGCCGTTGAGGTGGGAGCGGCCAATCTGGTCGACCCGTTCGCAAGCAAAAAAATAATCGAGCAGCTGCCGCAGACCATGGCAAAATACGGCATAACGAGTCTGAGTGAAATCATCGGGGCCGCGCACTGACATCAAAACAATGCGGCAATGAGGCAGCGAGTTGATGAGGGCAGCTCGGTAAGCTGATCAAAAAGTGTCTTTAGGGACACTTTTATTGTATAATCAAAGTGTATGAGCTGTTTGTAAATGTCCTGACAGGAGGTCTGCAATGGGTAGAGACGTTATAATAGCCTGCGATTTCGCAAGTGCTGAGGAAACGATAAGATTTCTGGATAAATTCAATAAGATAAGGAGTGAGGTCATAAGCTGCGATGATATATCGATCGGCGTCAGCCGTCCCTTCGTCAAGATAGGGATGGAGCTGTTTTACTCCGAAGGGCCGCAGATAGTCAAGACTCTGAAAGAGAGAGGACACATGGTCTTCCTCGATCTCAAGCTCCACGATATACCTAATACTGTTAAGAAGAGCATGCAGGTGCTGGGTGAATACGGCGTCGATATGGTGAATGTCCACGCTGCCGGCGGAATCGAGATGATGAAGGCCGCGAAGCAGGGGCTTATGCTGGGTGCTGCAAGATATGCCGAAAAGCCAAAGCTTATTGCCGTTACACAGCTGACATCTACAGATGAAGAGACGATGCAGAGGGAGCTGCTTATAGAAAGGCCTCTTAAAGATGTGGTGAGGCAGTACGCTCTCAACGCGAAAGAAGCGGGACTTGACGGGGTCGTCTGCTCCGCTCACGAGGCTGCCGATATACATGCGGCATGCGGCAGCGATTTCCTGACAGTCACACCGGGCATAAGGCTCGCGGGGGACAGCAAGGGAGATCAGAAAAGGGTCATGACACCTGCCGATGCAAAGGAGGCAGGATCTGACTATATAGTCGTAGGCCGCTCGATAACTGCAGAGGCAAAGCCAATCGATGCATATACGATATGCATGAATGATTTTATCGGATAATAAAAAGAGGAACGAAGACATGAGAGAGTATTTACACAGTGAAAAAACGGCAAAGCTGATAGCAGAGGATCTGCTGAATATAAAGGCGGTTTTCCTGAGACCCGAGGATCCGTTCACATGGGCAAGCGGGATCAAGAGCCCGATATACTGTGACAACAGGCTGACGCTTACAGCTCCGGAAGTGAGAAATGATGTCGAAAACTGCATGGCGGAGACGATCAGAGAGGTCTTTCCTGATGCAGAGGTGCTGATGGGAACTGCCACAGCCGGTATTGCGCACGCCGCGATCACAGCTCATCTTATGGACATGCCTATGGGTTATGTAAGATCAGGAGCAAAGGATCACGGCAGAGGCAATCAGATCGAAGGCCGTCTGGAGCCGGGACAAAAGGTCGTTGTAGTTGAGGATCTTATCTCTACAGGCGGCAGCTGTATAGATGCCGTGAACGCTCTGAGAGATGCAGGCGCAGAGGTGCTGGGCGTAGTTTCGATCATGACATACGGCATGAAAAAGGGAATAGACAGGATGGCTGAGGCCGGTATCAAATGGGTCACACTCACCGATTTTGATACAGTCATAGATGTTGCAGCTTCAAATGGATATATCAGAGCAGAGGATAAGGACAGGCTCGTTGCATTCAGAAATGATCCGTCTGACGAGAGCTGGATAGGCAAATAGGAAGTGAACGGGAACGGCTCGGATTCAGATGATAGCGGTATTGATAGGGATAATAGCCGGCGCGGTGTCCACCGTGCAGGCGAGCGTTAACAACAGGGTCAGGGAGATCAATGGTTCTCCGTATACTACAGCCTTGCTCAATTTTATAGCTGCCGGAACAGTACTGGTTGCGATAATACTTGTGATGGAGCACGAATTGTACCTGCCGGTCAGAGCTATAGCTCAGCATCCGTTCTGGATATGGTGCGGAGGCGTTTGCGGAGCGACAATAGTCACCTTGAATGTCATATGCCTTCCTAAACTCGGCAGTGCAAGAAACGTCATGATAATATGCTTCGCTCAGGTCATGACGGGGCTTGTGATAGACCATTTCGGATTGTTCTATTCTACTCGTGTCCCGATGACGGTCATGAGGACTGCGGGCGCGGTGCTGGTGCTGACAGGCACGCTGATGGTCAACGGGATAAGATTCGGAAGACCGGATAGCTCCGCAACACCGGGGGGATCACATGGAGTGATGCGTACAGATGATGCATCAGCTGACGAAGCTGATGAAGTGGCCGGAGCTTCAGCCGGCGATGCTCCGTATGTGATTCTTGCTCTCATATGCGGATTTGCCTGCTCGGCTCAGATAGCGTTCAACGGCGCGCTCAGGGAAGTCACTGAATCAGCTGCAAAGGCGACTCTTATATCGATGATGGGAGGTTTCATTACAGCGCTGCTGGTGATCGCTCTTATTACGATTTTTAAAGGCAAAAACGGGATATATGACGATCCTGTTTCCGGCAGACCTTCGTACAGGTTCAGACTCTCCATGTTTCTCGGAGGAATACTGGCGGTCATAGTCGTCGGCGGAAACGCGATCATTGCAGATACTCTGAGTACCGGACTGGTAACAATACTAAACCTGATAGGTATGATGGGAGCAGGGCTTGCCATTGATGCCGCAGGCTTCCTGGGGATAGAAAAAAAGCCGGTCACGGCGGTCAAGGTCACAGGCATGCTGCTGATGACAGGCGGTACGGCGATGATATCGCTGATTTAGTGTAATGTGCAGACCTGAAGGGTGTTGATTTATGGATAATAACAGGATAAGGATCGCATGCATACAGCACAAGGTGCTGACCGATAAATACGACAATATCGAGAAACTGGCAGAGCTGGTGGGGACCGGCGAGCTTGATGACGCGGATATCATTTCTCTGCCGGAGATGTGGAACTGTCCGTATAAAACGGAACTCTTTCCTGAATACGCTGAGCCGGAGCTTGGTGATACGTGGCTTGCGATGTCGACTCTTGCAAGGAAGAATTGTAAATATATAGTAGGCGGATCGATCCCTGAGCTGGACGAATCCGGAAGAGTCTATAACACATGCTATGTATTCGACCGCAGCGGAAATCAGATAGCTAAGCATCGCAAGGTCCATCTCTTTGATATTTATGCGCACGGTCAGCAGGTGTTCAAGGAATCGGATACACTGACCGGCGGTGACAGCTTCGGCACATTTGAGACTGAGTGGTGCGATATGGCTGTCAATATCTGCTTTGACATAAGATTTCCGGAGAGCGCGAGACTGCCTGCACTTGCCGGCGCAAAGGTCATTTTCAATCCTGCCGCGTTCAACATGACGACAGGACCGGCTCACTGGGAACTCGGATTCAGACAGCGCGCGGTGGAGAACCAGCTGTATATGATCGGAACATCGAGTGCAAGGGATCCTGAAGCAGGCTACATAGCTTACGGGCATTCTATAGTTACTGATCAATGGGGAAATATCGTGATGGAGATGGACGAGAAGCCGGGAATAGGCATGGCTGAGATAGATCTTGAATATGTAGAAATAGTTCGCCGCAAACTGCCGCTCATGTCGGCGCGAAGAACGGATGTATACGAAGTGACCGCAAAATGATCCATGCGTAATAAAGTGAGAAGACTTATAAAAACGAGGAGGTACGATTATGGCAAGCAATAAAAGCAGTATGAGATGTCCTAAGGGAAGCTCAGGAGCAAGTCTTACGGGAACACTGCTCAAGATGCTGGCAATAGGCGTGGCGGGCGGTGCTGCTCTGATAGGAGGAGCGAAGAAGCTTGGAGAAGAGATAGAAAAGAAACAAAAAGAAGAATATCAAAGGCTCGAAAGGGAGCGCAAGGCACAGAAAGAGGCTGCAAATGCTGCAGCTGCCGCTGATGCCGAAAACATCGAAGAGACAGCAAAAGAAATTTTTGCCGAAGCGGACGAGGCGGCGCATGCAGAGCCTGAAGCTGCTGAAGAGACCGCGGACGCTGCCGGGGAGGCGAAGGAGGAATAGAGTATGTGGGAAAATATAGCTTCGGCCGCGCAGCAGACTCAGAACGGCGGCACATCGACGTTTGAGCTCATCTGGTATGTGGCAAGCGTAGTGGGCATGTGGAAGATGTTTGAAAAAGCGGACAGACCAGGATGGCCTGCGCTGATCCCTTTTTACAATTCTTATAAGCAATGCGAGATAGTGATGGGTAATCCGTGGTACTTCCTGAGGCTGTTTGTCGTAGTCATACCGGTCATCGGATGGATCGCCGGAATATATTTCTACTTTCAGATCGCAAAGGCGACAGCGCTTGCCTATGGCAAGCCTGAAACATGGTCATGGGGATATCTCTTCCTCACTCCTGTGTTCTACTGCATGACAGGATTCGGTGATGCGGATTACTACGGGCCGATGGGCGTAGGAGACACCAGGACCGAATCGGCACGCGGCGCAAGGACCGTCGATTTCGACGTAGTCCGAAACGAGGCTCCGCAGAATTACACGGATCTTTCGGATCAGACGAGAGTGAACGCGTCAGAGGAGGCTGAAACCGTGGATTTTACATTCGATCAGCCTGAGAAGTAATAAAAAGCAGGTATTTGCGTAAAATGACTCATTAACAGTATGATAAAAAGCAGGCAGCCCGTGATCATATCGCGTGACTGCCTGTTTTTGATACCGTTATTCAATTATTTTATGATCAGCTGAGGATCATTTAGGGATCATTCATCATCGTAATTGCTGATCCTGATGTCTGAATTGTTATTGACGTATTTGCAGATAGCAACGTAGGTATCATGCGAAATATCATGCTCTATCTTGCATGCGTCCTCTTCCGCAAGCTCAGGGTCTACTCCGAGCAGAGTGAGAAAAGCTGTGAGAGCTTTATGTCTCTCGTAGATGCGCTTTGCTATCTTGCGTCCCGGAGGGGCCAGTGTAATAGGACCGTTGGATTCCATGTTGATGTATCCGCTCTCCTTGAGACGTTTGACCGCGTATGAAACGCTTGGTTTGGTTACTCCGAGGTGCTTTGCGATATCGATCGAACGAATATAGCCGTGCTCTTCTTCGAGCATCAGCATCGTTTCGAGATAATCCTCGGCGGATTTCTGGATCTTCATAATCTTTACCTCCCAGCTTGTATACAATATCATGATTCCTGCGCACATGCAACTCAGAATCTATTGAATAATTGTTTTTTTGCTATTTGGGATCAATAGATGAAAGCATTCATCATTTATACCGTATGATGGGCAGACAATAATCCGGCTCTATTGAACAAATTCATCAGCGTTACGATTTGGCTCAGACTGCTGCCGGAGCTGCATCATACAGCGGCAAAAATACCGAATTCTTGCTGCCGGTCGATATAGATTTATTATTTGTTTTGTGTTACACTCGATTTGTAGATGCAAAACTGTACGCCGGCAGATGATCCAGCCGGCATTTCTAAAAAAGAGAGGAGAAATAATTATGGCTAAATGGGTTTGCAGCGTATGCGGTTACGTTCATGAAGGCGATGCGGCACCTGAGGTTTGCCCTGTATGTAAGGCACCTGCAGATAAATTCATCAAGCAGGAGGGCGAAAAGGTTTGGGCTGCTGAGCACGTTCTCGGTGTAGCGAGCGACGCTCCAGAAGAAATCAAGGACGGTCTCCGTGAAATGTTCAACGGTGAGTGCACAGAGGTCGGCATGTACCTGGCAATGGCTCGCGTAGCTATCCGCGAGGGATATCCTGAGATCGGCGCATTCTATGAAAAGGCAGCATGGGAAGAAGCAGAGCACGCGGCTCACTTCGCAGAGCTCCTCGGTGAGGTCCTTACAAACAGCACAAAGGAAAACCTCGCTCTCAGAGCAGACGCAGAGTACGGCGCAACACAGGGAAGAGCAGACCTCGCAAAGAAGGCAAAGGCACTCAATCTCGACGCCATCCACGACATCGTGCATGAAATTGGTCGCGACGAAGCGAGACACGGCAAGGCATTTGAGGGGCTGCTCAAGAGATACTTCGGGTAAAAGCCTGATAATTCTCCGTACTGCTTTGTTGCTGCTGTGATAATGCCTTCAGTCACGTACTTCAGGTACGCTCCTTCAGCCATTTCACAGCGCGCCTCGCATTACGAAGAATTCTCTGCGCTTTTACAGGATATCTAAGTTGCATGTAATTGAGAGAGATGAGAGAGATCTTGTCTCTCTTTTTGTTATATGAGTCAATGGTCACGGTTGGCAGGTGAAAATCGCGGTTGAACCGTGACCAAACGGCAGTTTGATGGCTCAACTCAGAGTATCCGGTCACGGTTGATAGATGA
>JAFRGH010000020.1 GCA_017433945.1 Mogibacterium sp.
TCCGACACTTATCCAGAGAGTCGTAGAGGAGTGCGTTGACTGCATGCCTGACCTCGTAGCTTATGACGAGAACAGAAACGACCTCTACAACGGCCTCACGGAAATGGGCTATGAGTGTGCGAAGCCTGACGGCGCGTTCTACCTGTTCATGAAGGCTCCTAACGGAGACGATATGGCATTTTCCGAGGCTGCAAAGCTTGAAGAGAACATCCTGATCGTACCTGGAACAGGATTCGGCTGCCCTGGCTATCTGAGACTGGCATACTGCGTATCCAACAAGATGATCAAGGATTCGATGCCTGGATTCAAGAGACTTATGGAAAAGTACGGCAATAACGTTAATGTCTGGTAGATAAATCCTCTATGGGAGACTGTCGCAGTCTCCCTTTTTTTTTTATTTGCAGCGAACTGGTCATGGTTAAAGAGCAAAAATGACGTTTAAACGTGACCAGATCGTCGGATGTGCTGCGGCATGTCACGGTTGAAGCCCGAAAAAAGACGTTCAGCCGTGACCAGATCATCGGATGTGCTGCGGCATGTCACGGTTGAAGCCCGAAAAAAGACGTTCAGCCGTGACCAGATCATCGGATGTCCTGCGACATGTCACGGTTGAAGCCCGAAAAAAGACGTTCAGCCGTGACCAGATCGTCGGATGTGCTGCGACATGTCACGGTTGAAGCCACAAAAACGTTATTCAACCGTGACCGGCCCACCGGATACGTTACGAATTGTCACGGTTAAAGCTCGAAATTATATGTGCAAGCGTGACCGACAAAACGAGCTGTGATATTATATGGACATATTACAAATAATGAAAAGAGAGGATCCGAAAAAAGTGAGTGATAAAGGCAGGGGAAGCACAGATCGAAAGAGCCGCCGCACGGATGCGAAGCGCGAAAAGCTGAGGCAGCAGTCGATCGCCCGCAGGACGATGAGCATGGATCCGCCTGCCGGAAACGGCGCGGAGAAAAAAGGAAGGAAAGCTTCCCGTAAATCAGCGGGCGGCAGCTTCGTCATTAAAAAATGGAAGGTATATCTCGTGCTTGCTGTGCTTGTCATTGCGCTTGCCGGATACTGCGGCATGCAGATAAAAGTGTATATCAGCAGGATCACGGATATAAAGCTGACCGATGAAGGCTATGAGCATGCGAAAATGTTCAAAAAAGCCGAGGTAATAGACGGCATAGATGTTTCAGAGCATCAGGACAAAGAGATAAAATGGGAAAAGGTCAAGACCAGTGGAGCTGACTTTGTGTTCATCAGGGCCGGATACCGTACTGCGGATAAGGGCGAACTTAAAACCGATGCCAAATTTGAGGAACACATACAGGACGCCGAAAAGGCAGGGCTGATGGTCGGAGCATATATCTATTCGCAGGCGCTCGACAGTAAGGAGGCTGTCGAAGAAGCCGATTATCTGCTGGAGCTGGTGAAGGATTATGATATCACCATGCCTCTCGTTATAGATTATGAGCTGTACGATGGGGGAAGGCTGTCAGATAAGATCAAGGCGGGAGAAATGCCCGTTGCTTCATCCTATCATGACGTGGTTCAGGCATTCTGCAGCAGAGTGGAAGAAGCAGGCTATGAGTCGGCGGTCTATGCCAATATGGACATGCTGACCAATTATATGGATGCATCCCTGCTCGATGACAGCGAGAATATATGGCTCGCCAGATATAATTCAACAGCAGACCTTGACGCCGGCTACCGCTTCTGGCAGTGCTCCGATTCCGCACGGGTCGGAGGATACGACGGCAAGGTAGATCACGATTTCTGGTACATGGAACCGGGCAAGGTGTATCAGACGAGAGCTGCGGGAAAGGGCAAGGACAAAAACCGCAGATCCGTTGGCGACTGCAGAGTGTATTTTGACAAGGACAGCTATAAGCTTAAGAAATTCCGCGCCGTGCCGAAGCTGAGCGTAAGCGATTCGGACGGGCCTTTGCGGAAAAATGCCGACTATGTTGTCAGCTTCGCCAACAATACAGGCTCAGGAACAGGACTTGCCATAATAAGAGGGATAGGTGTATATAAGGACTGGATAGCAGTGCCGTTCAATATAGAATAGGGAAATATAAGGATATGAAATTTGTAAGCTGGAACGTGAACGGATTCAGAGCCGTTCTAAAAAAAGGATTTGAGGAGATATTCGCAGAGATAGACGCCGATTTTTTCTGTCTGCAGGAGACAAAGATGCAGGAGGGGCAGTCGGACTTCCACCCGGAAGAATATTACGAATTTTATAACTATGCTCAGAAAAAAGGCTATTCGGGCACCGCGATATTCGCAAAAAAATCGATCGGAGAGCCGCTTTCAGTCGCTTACGGGCTGCACGGAGAACATGACGACGAGGGCCGCGTGATCACGCTCGAATATCCTGAATTTTACCTGATCTGCTGCTATGTGCCTAATGCTCAGGACGGCCTGAAGCGCATAGACTACAGATGCGAATTTGAGGATGCGATGCGCGCGTACATGAAGGAGCTTGATCAGCAAAAGCCTGTCATCTACTGCGGAGATCTGAACGTAGCGCATAACGAGATCGACCTCAAGAATCCGGGACCTAACAGGGGCAACGCGGGCTTTTCCGATGAAGAGCGCGGCAAGATGTCAGAGCTGCTCGATGCCGGATTCACCGATACATTCAGATATCTCTATCCGGATACCGTGACATATTCCTGGTGGTCGTACCGTATGAAGGCCAGGGAGAGGAATGCGGGGTGGCGCATAGACTATTTCATCATTTCGGACCGGCTTCGCGACAAGCTGCAGGACTCAGAGATACTTACCGGTGTATACGGAAGCGATCACTGCCCTGTAGCGGCAAGCTTTGCATTGTAAAAAATCCATAAAGCACTTGAATTGGCGCACTATATGCCTTATAATAGCCGTTGCGAATTAATTCATTAAAAATGAAAGTGGGGTAAATTAATGGCTAATATTAAATCCGCAAAGAAAAGAATCCGCGTAATCGACAAGAAAACAGCTCGCAACATCAGAGTCAAGAACCACGTTAAGGAAGCTGAGAAGGCATTCCTGGCAGCGGTTGAGGCA
>JAFRGH010000176.1 GCA_017433945.1 Mogibacterium sp.
AGAACGTACACTGGACTCTCGACGGAGAGTATGAGAAGGGCAGCGGGATATGCGAGATCAACACGATCGAATCCGCGATCACGCTGATAAAATAAAAAAGAGGGGACTGATATGATCATAAAATACACAGGACATGCATGTTTCAAGATCCTGGACGAGGAATCAGGCTATTCCATAGTCTTCGACCCGTATGAGCCGGGTTCGGTCAAAGGTTTCGGGGATATCAGGGATGCGGCAAGCGAAGTGCTTTGCTCGCACGAACACTTTGACCATAATTACAAAGATGCGATAGTGCTTGAACCTAAGGATGAAAGCCCGTTTGATGTGAAGTGGATTGACACGTACCACGACCCGAAGAAGGGTGCGCTCAGGGGTCCTGACAGGATATATGTTATTACTCACAAGGCTACCGGGGAAAAGCTCATACACTACGGCGACATCGGCGAGGTGCTCGATGATCTCCTGACAGAAGAAAACCTGGAGCTTCTCAGGGATGCGGACATCGCTCTCGTACCGGTTGGAGGTGTATACACATACGACCGTCATGAAGCGCTGGATCTCATCGAGAGAACGAAGCCTAAACTGGTGCTTCCGATGCACTACAGGTCGGAATCCGCCGGATTCGGACTTCCTAACATCGACACCATTGAGAATTTCATCATGGAAGCTGCCGGCAGAGGACACGGGATAAGCGTCGGCCAGGTGTGGTTCATCAACACGGCTGAGTACGATATCGACGCAGATATACTGGTGCTGCGCCCGCAGAATATGAAATATTAATATCCGTTCCCGATATATTTTCAAGGAGGATGCATATGTTTAAATTAATGATAGTGCTCGCAGTTGCTTATGTCGTGCTGAAAGTGCTGAACACAAGAGCTAAATTTGCTGAGGCCGACGCCAGACGCGAAGCAGAAGAACAGCGTCTCAGAGAGGAAGCAGAAGCTGCTGCCGAAGATGAACTGACACGCGAAGAAGCAGTTGATGTAGAAGCGGAAGTGATCGAGGCTGCAGATGAGGCAGAGGTTGTCGAGCCTGAGATCGAAGAATAACAATTGACGGAGTTTGAACGATATGATCAGAAGCATGACTGGATTCGGCAGGGGTGAATACTCTGACGAGATCAGCAAGGTAATAGTAGAGATAAGATCTGTAAATCACAGATATCTGGATATTTATGTGAAAATGCCGAGGCGCTATACATTCGCCGAGGAAACAATAAAGTCAGCTATCAAGGAAAGGCTCCACCGCGGCAAGGTGGAAGTCAGTGTCAGCGTTGACAACATAGGCAAGAGCGACAGCGACGTAAGGCTCGACAAGGAGCTTGCAGCCCGCTACTATAACGTGCTGTCTGAACTCAGGGACAGCTTCGATTTCGGTGATGAGTCGCGCGTTTCGCTCAGCCTGGTTTCGAAAATGCCTGACGTGATAGTCACTACTCCTGCTGCTGAAGACGAGGAAGCCATGAAGACAAGGCTTCTCGGAGCGACATCCAAGGCGCTCGACGATTTCTGTTCCATGAGAGAGGCCGAGGGAGAAAAGCTCGCAGCAGATCTTTATGCAAGGGCTGACACGATACAGGCTATCAGGGACAGCATAGAGAAAAGGGCTCCTGAGATCGAAAAGGAATATGCAGCTAAGTTCAAGGCCAGAGTCGAGGAGATCCTCGGCGGTGTCTACGAGGTTCCTGAAGAGAGGATAGCCCTCGAAGCGGCGATATTCGCAGATAAGGCTAATATTACAGAGGAACTCGTAAGGCTTGGCAGCCACATCAGCCAGCTCAGAGGATTCCTGAAGTCTGACGGCAGGGAAGCCGTAGGAAAAAAGATAGATTTTCTCATTCAGGAGATGAACCGTGAGGCAAACACGATCGGATCGAAGTCGAATGACAGAGAGATCACATCCAGCATGCTCGACCTCAAGGCTGAAATTGAGAAGGTAAGAGAACAGGTACAGAACATAGAATGAATTTTGTATTCAAAAAAGAGAATCTGTTCATTAGGATAGCCATAGGCTTCGGAGCCGGGATCCTGCTGGGAGTCCTGGCGCCGAGGTTTTCTATTGACACGAAAGTAGTCGGTGACATCTATCTGAACCTCATTAAGATGATGGTAATACCGGTTCTCATCTGTGCTGTAATGACAGGGATACTCAATTCGGCAGGCATGGCGTCGCTCAAAAGGGTAGCGATCAAGACGGTGCTGCTGTACGTGGTGATGTTCCTGGCGTCATTTGTTGTCTCTTTCGGCGTGGCGATGATGATAAGGCCGGGCCTTAGTGCCGTATTCGAAAACCAGCCTGTATACGAGGGGGATATCGGAGGCCCGATAAAGATATCAGAGGTACTGCTCGGAATATTCCCTGACAACATTTTCGCGGCGCTGTCGGCAAATAACATACTCCCGACACTGCTCTTCGCAATATTGCTCTCACAGGCAATAATCGCAATAGGAGAAAAGGGACGCCCTGTTGTGGATATCATAAACAGTCTGTCCGAAGCTATGTTCCGCCTGCTGTCGATAAGAATGGAAACATCGCCTGTAGGAGTAATGTCGCTGATGGCATTCTCAATTGCGCAATACGGCAACGGCCTGTTCATGGTGATAGGCAAATACATATTGTGCTGCTGGCTCGCATGCATTGCGGTATACATTATCGTATTCCTCATACCGGTGCTGCTCTATACGAAGATAGACGCGAAGAAATTTCTTCTGGCCTGCGGCGAGATCTCGCTCATGACGCTTTCCACGACGAGTTCGGCAGCGACACTTCCGACCACAATCAGGGTAAGCACTGAGGATCTCGGAGTTCCGGCTGCCATAAGCGACTTTACTCTGCCGCTGGGATGCACAATAAACATGTGCGGAGGCGCGTGCTCATTCTGCTGCCTTGCGATGTTTGTATCGGAGTTCTACTCGCACAATCTCCCCCGGGTGCAGGTCGCCGCTCTGGCACTAGTCGCGACGTTCATCAATATGGCTGCTCCGGGTAGCCCGGGAGGAGGCAGAGTC